>NZ_JANKBY010000009.1:0-31277 GCF_024621905.1 Terrisporobacter muris | reverse complement strand
TATAGTTAAGACTAATGGATTTAGCAACTTTCACTATTTTAAGGAAGGGGTATAAATTTAAATCATGCCAGATAGTAAATTTTATAGTAATCCATATGTCACTAAATCCATAAAGTATATAAATGACAATATAAAAAGGAAACTAACAATTGAG
This sequence comes from Terrisporobacter muris, assembly GCF_024621905.1. NCBI lineage: Bacteria > Bacillati > Bacillota > Clostridia > Peptostreptococcales > Peptostreptococcaceae > Terrisporobacter > Terrisporobacter muris. The sequence continues at coordinate 31,123 of NZ_JANKBY010000009.1, read as the reverse complement.
GAACTTTGTGAGAATGTACACTTATCTAAATTTTACTTTCTACGCATATTTAAAAAGGAGACTGGGATAACACCTTATAGATATATCTTAGATTGTAAAATTGAAAATATAAGGAATGATTTGTATAATGGTCTTGATATTAATACATTAGTAAGTAAATATGAGTTTTATGATTTGAGTCATTTAAATAAAAGTTTTATAAAAATTTATGGAATAACTCCATTGGAATATATAAAAATAAATAAAAATGGTAAATAATGTATGATAATGTTTGGGACATCAAAAGATAGTGTTATAATTATATTACTACTATTTTATAATCAGGAGAGGATATCATAATGGAAGTTATTGAAGTAATTGAAATTGTAACTAGATCATTGTATGTCACCGTAATAGCAACATGTATAGCTACTATAGTTGGGGTTTTTTTTAGTATAATTATATATTTAAATAATTTTCCTTTTAAGAAAACTATTACTACGATAGTAAATTCATTAATGAGTACTCCTCCAGTTATTATGGGGTTAATAGTATTTATATTGTTATCAAGACAAGGCCTTTTAGGAAAATTTCAATTACTGTTTACATCGCAAGCAATGATAGTAGCTCAAGTTTTTTTATTAATTCCCATTTGTATGAGTTTAACACTAGACTGTTTAAATAAATTTGGTAAAGAGATATTAGATACATGCAAAATACTTCAGGTTGGTAAAAAAGATACTATTCTTATTTTTATAAGAGAAATAAGATATCATATAATAACTGTTATTATAGCGACTTTTGGTAGGGGAATATCAGAAGTAGGAGCGGTAATGTTAGTAGGAGGCAATATAAGAGGAAAAACAAGGGTTATGACCACTTATATAGCACAGTCTACATCAATGGGAAATTTTGATGAATCTTTAATGATAGCAGCAATACTAATATCTATTTCATTTGTATCGACTTATTTTATTAGAAGATTACAACGAGATGAATAACTTGGAGCGGATTTATGATAAAAATAAAAAATATAGAAAAACAAATTAAATATCAGAAACCATTAAAAATAGATAGTTTAGAAATTGAAAAAGGATGTATTTACACTATCTTAGGTCATAATGGAAGTGGTAAGAGTACTTTATTAAAAATACTATATAATCTAACAAGTCATGATAATGGAGAAATAGATATAGAATCAAATGGTTTTTCATCGGAAATATGTCAAAATTATATAGCATATAACCCTCAAAAACCTTGTTTTTTAAGAGGAACTTTGGAAGAAAATTTTAATTATATTTACAAATATAGTAGCAATAAAAATTTATTAAATAGAAATCAATTAAAAGATTTAATAAGTGAGTTTAAATTAGAAAATAAACTAAATGTAGATGTTAGAAAGCTCTCTGGAGGAGAACAAGCAAAAGCTCAATTTATAAGAACCTTATTATTGAATAAAGATTATATTTTATTGGATGAGCCCATGGCAAGTTTAGACTTTGAAACGAGAGAACTTGTAGAAAAAAAAATTAGACAGCTAAAAAAAGAAAATCGAGCTATTGTACTAGTTACACATGATTTTATACAAGCAAGAAAAATTGGAGAAAAAATTATATTTATGGAAAATTTGAATTTAATTGGAATATATAACCCAGTAGAATTTTTTGATAAGATTATGTAGTTAAATTTACTAGATAGACAAATTTTTATAATTTTTCTATAGATAAAATTTTTAATTTAAGGGGGAGTTTTGATGAAGAAGGGTATTATAAGTATTATTACGGCGGTAATGATTTCTATTTCTATGGTAGGGTGTTCTTCTACGAGTACTGATGATAAAAATAAAGATGAAGCATCTACAGCACAAGAATTAACATTAGTAACAACAACAAGTTTAGATGATACAGGATTTTTAGCTGAGACATTAAAAGGTTTTGAAGAAGAAAATGGAGTGAAAGTAAATGTTGTAGCAAAAGGTACAGGAGAGGCCTTAGAACTTGGGAAATCAAAAGATGCAGACATATTATTTGTACATGCTAAACAAAAAGAAGAGGATTTTATAAAAGAAGGATATGGAATTGATAGAACTGAAATAATGTATAATTACTTTATAATAGTTGGGCCAAAAGATGATCCAAATAATGAAAAAATATCTAAATTAAGCGCTTCACAAGCATTCAAATACATAAGTGATAATAATTTAGTATTTACATCTAGGGGAGATGAATCAGGAACTCATACTAAAGAAAAAAGTTTATGGGAAGAAAGTGGATCAAAAAATGATTTTGAAAACTATAATGAAGTAGGTAAAGGAATGGCAGCTACTTTACAAATGGCAAGTGAAATGAAAGCATATTGCTTAACTGATATAGGTACTTTTTTAGCAACTAGAGATAACTTAGATTTAGAAGTAGTAAAAGATGCTGATGATAGCTTGAAAAATGTTTATAGTATTGTAACAATAAGTGATTTAGATAAAGATAAAGAAGGAATAACAAATAAATTAGTGGAGTACTATAAATCAGAAGATATACAAAATCAAATAAAAGAATATGGAGTTAAAGAATATGGAGAACCTTTATTCTTTGTATTTGAATAATATATGATTACGAGCCTTGTCTTTAAATTTCTACATTTAGAGACAAGGTTTTTTTAAATAAAAGTAGAATATTATAATTATGCTAAATCTTTGTGGAGGTAGTTATTTGAAAAGACAATTAACAGTAAATTTAGAATCTAAAGAAATAAATACAAGTTATATAGAAAATGATGACATAACTAGTGAAAATGATGATTTAATCTTTTCTACATCTTTATTAAGTGGATATCAAATTATTGGTGTTAATAGAATTGAAGTCTGTACAAAAAATATAAAATCAAAGGCTGGTGGTTATTTTTCTCATTATTTAAAATGTAATAACTATGATTTAATTAGGATTAAAGGAAAATCAGATATGCCTGTGTTTATTTATCTTAATAAGAACTCGGTCAAAATTTATGATGCTGAAGAAATCTTTTTTATGAGTTATAAAGATAGCAAAGATGTTATAAAGAAAATATTGGGAGAAGAAAATATAGAGATGTCTAGTATATCTACAGCAGGGGCTCATAAACTAGATTTTTCTAAAATAATGTTTGGAGAAAAAAAATCTTGTGGTAAAGATGGTTTAGGTAAAATTATGGGAGAGAAAAATCTTAAAGCTATTGTGGTAAAAAAACAAGAATCTTTGAATTCACATGATGAAATTATTTTAAATAATATTAATGAAAAAATAAATGATAGATTAAACAAAGATGATTTAAATTCATATTTTTTGGATGAAAATAACTGCTATGGATGTAATATAAACTGCAAAAGTACATCAATACAAAAATTGACAAAGAGGGGAATAGACAATAAAAGAGCTGAAGTAATTGATAATGTTTGTAATGAGTATGGTATGGATAGTATTACATTTACAAAATTTTTTGATGGTGAAGAAGATATTTATAAATTAGCTGATAATATAATTAAAAATCCAAATGAATATAAAATAGATCATAATTCAAAAAAGGTAACTAAAAAAGAAGAAAATATATTCGATAAATTAGGGTTTTGTAGATTTTTAATAAATAAAGATATACTAACAAAAAAAGAATTAGAAGAATTAATTAAATTAGTTGAAAATTAAAGTTTAAGGGAGAGGAATATGAAGCTATTTGATGTAGTAAGCACTAAAGAGGCGCTTAATGTAATGAAAGAAAACTTTTCATTTAAATTAAGTGAGGAAAAAGTTAGTTTTTTTAATAGTGTAAATAGATATGTTAGTCAAGATATAGAATCAGAAATTAATGTTCCACATTTTAGGAAGTCTTTAGTAGATGGATATGCAGTATTAGCAAAGGATGTTTTTTTAGCAAGTGAATCAAATCCAGTACCGTTGAATTTAATAGGAGAAAGTTATATGGGGGAAATATGTAACAAAATATTAGACTCAGAAGAAGCTGTATATGTACCTACTGGTGGAATGGTGCCGGTTAATGCTGAAGGTGTAGTTATGATAGAGTATGCTGAAAAGCTAGGTGAGGATACTGTATTAATTGAGAAGGGTGTATCGTTAAATGATAATATTGTGGAGATAGGTGAGGATATAAAAGAAAAAGAAAGAATTTATGAAAAAGGACATCTTATAAATGAAAGGGATATAGGTGTATTAGCAGGAGCGAATATAAATAGTATACCAGTCTATAAAAAAGTAGTTGTAGGTATAATCTCTACCGGTGATGAAATATTAGATCTAGATGAGGGGATAAGAGATGCAAAAATAAAAGACATTAACTCTTATATGCTTTATGGGCAATTAAGTAAAATTTCATGTGAACCTATAATTTACCCTCCTGCAAAAGATAACTTAGAAGAAATAATAGAATTAATGGATAAGGCTATAAATGAATGTGATATGGTATTAATATCCGGTGGTAGCTCTGTTGGGAAAAAAGATGAAACTATAAGGGCAATTGAATCATTTGAAAATAGTAAAGTATTAATAGAAGGGATTGCGATAAAGCCAGGAAAGCCTACAATAGTAGCAAGTGTTAATGATAAATTAATATTAGGTTTACCGGGTCATCCGCTTTCATGTGGATTCGTTGTAGAAGCTATAGTTAAGCCATTTATATTATCTTTGTTTAATGCTAAGAAGGATAATAGGATTATTTTATGTGAGTTTGCTTACAATTATCATAAATCAAAAGGAAGAGAAGAATATATAGCTGTAGATATAAAAGAAGAAAGTGGAAAAATAATATGCGTACCAATATTTGCAAAATCAAGCGTGATTAAACATTTTGCAAATTGCGATGGATATTTGAAGATAGATAGAGAATTAGAAGGTATACATAAGGGTGAAATTGTAAAAGTGAATTTATTTTAATTAAAGGGGGAGTATCATGGGGAAATATTTATCAAATATACCTTTACAAGAAGGAATAGAAAAATATTGTAAGTTCTTAGATATCAATAAAGTTAGAGATACGGAGTACATTGATGTAGAAAAATCACTTAATAGAATGAGTAGTGAAGCGATTTATTCAAATTTATCTGCGCCTTTTTATAACTGTTCAGCAATGGATGGAATAGCAGTAAAAGCTGAATCAACATTTTTAGCAAATGAACAAAATATGATTATGCTGGAAGAAAGTAAAGATTACATAGTAGTTGATACAGGCGACCCTATACCAAAGGAATTTGACGCAGTAATCATGGTTGAAGATTTACTAGAAAAAGAAGATAATAGTGTGAAAATAATTAAGCCTGCTATACCTTGGCAACATATAAGATGCCTAGGTGAAGATGTGGTAGAAAAAGAAATGATTATTCCATCTTTTCATACAATAAGACCACAAGATATTGGTTCAATGATAAGTGGTAAGATAGATAAAATACAAGTATTTAAAGAGTTTAAAGTAGGAATAATCCCTACAGGGACTGAACTAATCGATAGACATGAAACTCCTAAAATTGGAGATATAATAGAGTTTAATTCTAGACTGTTTGAAGGATTAATACTAGAATATGAAGCAGTTCCAATTATATATCCTATAGTAGAAGATAATTATGAAAAGATAAAAACTAGTGTATTAAGAGCACTAGAAGAATGTGACATGGTTCTTATTAATGCAGGATCATCTCAAGGAAGAGAAGATTTTACTTATGACATAATTGAAGAGCTTGGTGAAGTTTGTATTCATGGCCTAGCAATAAAACCAGGTAAGCCTGCTATTTTAGGTAAAATAAATAATAAAGCTGTAGTTGGAATACCAGGATATCCAGTTTCTGCGTGGGTAGTTATGGAAAATATCGTAAAGCCAGTAATTAGGAAATCTATATATAAAGAAGTTAAGGAAAAGGAAAAAATTGAAGCAACATTAAGTAAAAGAGTTATGAGTACTTTAAAATATGAAGAATTTGTTAGAGTAAAGTTAGGGCTAATTAATAATAAATATGTAGCAACTCCAATAAAAAGAGGTGCAGGTACTATAACAACTTTGGTAAATGCAGATGGTGTTATAAGGATTCCTCAAAATGTAGAAGGTATAAACGAAGGAGAAAAGGTAGATATAGAATTATTAAAAGATATAAGTGAAATAAATAATACTATTATATCTATAGGAAGTCATGATATAGTTATGGATATTATTAATGATGAATTAATTAAAGAGTCTTTTGGTAAAGTTCATTTAAGCTCTACTCATGTAGGTAGTTTCCAAGGTTTATTATCAATAATAAAAGGTGAAAGCCATATAGCACCAATACATTTATTTGACGTTGAAAGTGAAACTTATAATATACCGTTTATAAATAAATACGTAGAAGAAGATGTAGCTTTAATTAAATTAGTAAAAAGAACACAAGGAATAATAGTAAAGAAAGGGAATCCATTAAATATTAAGTCAGTAAATGACTTAATTAATGTGAGATATATAAACAGACAAAAGGGATCAGGAACAAGAATTTTATTTGATTATCTTCTAAAGAAAAATAATATTAATAAGGATGATATTAACGGTTATGAAAGGGAAGAGTTTACTCACATGTCTTTAGCAAAAGCTATAGAAAATGGAGATGCAGACTGTGGACTTGGGGTATACTCTGCAGCTCATATTTTTGATTTAGATTTTATACCAATTTGTGAAGAAGAGTATGATTTATTATTGAAAAAAGATATGTTAAATAGTGAATATATAAATTCCCTATTATGTACAATAAATAAAGAATCTTTTATAAACAAAGTTAAAAGTTTAGGGGGATATAATTTAGAAAATATGGGAGAAGTAGTTTATATAAAATAATACTTATAATTGCATGATAAAAATACATGAGTATATTTTCATTATGAAATAAAGAAGGACTGATTATTCATAAGAATACAGTCCTTCTTTATTTTATTCGAACAATATTCTATGGGGATTAGTATAAATATTCATTTTTTTGCCTCGAACAAAGCCTACTAAAGTAATATTTAATTTTTGAGCAGTTTCTATTACTAAACTTGTAGTAGCAGATTTAGCGACAATGACTGGTACCTTGACTCTCGCAGCTTTTTTTACCATTTCAAAAGAAAGTCTACCACTGACAAATATAACTTTATTATCAAGTGGAATATCGTTTAATATACAGTGGCCTATGGCTTTATCCATGGCATTATGTCTAGCCACATCTTCACAAGCAATTACTAGTTTATTATTTTCATAAATACCAATACAATGAACACCAGCAGTATTTTTGAATAGTTGAGAAAAATTTAGATTATTTTCCATTGTCTCATATATGCTACTGACGCTTATTTTTAAATTATCATTACAAATAGGATTAGTTTTTAGAAAATCATAGTCATTTAGATAAAGGGTATTTTCATCATCATTAACTATAGGCTCATCGATGTTTACATAAGCAATTTTTTTACCATGATTTATTTCAAAGTTTAAAATATCTTCTTTACGACTAATCAAATTTCTAGAACATAAATATCCAACAACTAATTCTTTTAGTTTATAAGGAGAACATAAAAAGGTGTTTTCGTATTTTCCATTAATAACTAACCCGAGTGGAAATTCTGCAACAACCGTATCGCTAATTTTAGTACTGTCTAAATGATTTACCCTTATCAAAGGGAATTCAAAAGAATAATCGTATTCATAATTAGCCAAATAATTATTATTTTTTTCGTTGAAATTTGTCATTAAAAAACCTCCAAATAAGAAATATATAAATATAAGATATAGATAAATGTAGAGAAAAATTATATTGTGTCACTTATATAATACTTTAATTGTATCAGTTTTATTTTTGTTATAGGCTCATATAATAAAAAATATTAAGAACTTATTTTGGCATTAAGAATAATGTATACATGTTCGAAAACTAATTATTTCTGTTAAATATTGCTATAATTAATATAAGGCAATAAACTTGTAAGAGGGGGTTACTTTTATGGAAAAAAGATTTTTGACACCCAAGGAAATAGCTAATGCAATGGTAAATGTTGGAGTTGGGAAAGCCAACTTAAAAACATCAGCAATGATTTATTTAGGTATTTTAGCAGGCATGTACATAGGATTTGGGGGACTGGCTAACACAATAATAAGTCAAACTTTAGGTAATATAGACCCAGGTTTGGCTAAGTTTGCTGGTGCAGCAGTTTTCCCTGTTGGACTTATATTAGTAGTTGTTGCAGGAGCAGAATTATTTACTGGAAACAACTTAATGACATTAGCTGTTATGAACAAAAAAATTACTTTATCACAAATGTTTAGAAACTGGGGAGTCGTATGGGTAGCTAACCTAGTTGGATCTGTATTTTTAGCACTAATAGTATTTTATGGTGGTGTTTTAGGTGGAGATGCAGGAACAAAAGCTATAGCAATAGCTGAGAGTAAAGCATCTTTAGATATTATGGCATTAATATTTAGGGGAATAATGTGTAATATTTTAGTTGTACTAGCAGTATGGATTGCAGCATCTGCTCAAGATGTAATATCAAAATTGTTTGCTTGTTGGTTCCCAATAATGCTATTTGTACTATGCGGATTTGAGCATAGCGTGGCAAACATGTTCTTTATACCAATGGGAATGTTATTAGGAGCTAAGGTTACTATGGCTGCATTAATAAAAAATTTAGTATTTGTAACAATAGGTAATATACTTGGAGGAGCTATAATAATACCATTCTTGTACCAAAACTCATACTTAAAAGAAGAAAAGCAAGTTTCTAAACAACAGTCATAAATAAAAATATAATTTAAGATATAAAAATACTACCTTTAAATTAAGAAAGGTAGTATTTTTTATTTATGGAAAAAATTATATTATAATTTGATAGTGGCAGATTTTCTTTTATTTTTTATAGATTGAGACAAATCCTCCTCTGTTACAATTTTAAATGCAGAGGTTGGGCATACTCTTACACAAGCAGGGCCTTCATCTGAATTTTTACAAAGGTCACACTTATTAGCTACCATTTTTTCTATACAAAATAATTTATCATTTGGAATATTTTCTAAATTAACTAGTTTTCCTTTTTCTGTGTCATTTAAATTAATGGCACCAAAAGGACATGCTAACATGCAGTTTTTACATCCGATACATTTTTCCTCATTAACAACTATGGAATTATCTTCTTTTGTAAGAGCATTATGAGGACAAGCTTTTGCACAAGGAGCATCTTCACACTGTCTACATTGTATAGGAGCACTGACTTGAGCATTTTTTACCACTTCTAATTTTGGATTAAAATTTATATCTTTTGGATCTTGATAGAATATATCTTTATTGCTGTGTTCAACTACACAAGCTATCATACAAGTTCTACATCCGATACACTTTAGTGGGTCGGCTATAACAAAATAATTCATTTAGTTAGCCACTTCCTTTCCTATACAATATTTAGTGTGTAGTAAATGATGAGACACACTTCCTAAAGGCTCTTTCAAGAAATCCTCATATATCTTAGTTATTTCTGGATTTTCATGAGATTTTCTAAGAGGTAAGTTTTTATCATGATTATAAGTAGCATCTGCTCTATTTTTATAAGCTAATTCTCTATACTCTTCTAATAATAACTTAGGTTGACCACCACCACTTACACATCCTACAGGGCAAGTCATGACCTCTATAAAATCTAGGTTTAGTTTACCAGCCTTTAAATCTTCTAAAACAGGGACAACATTTTTAAGTCCTGTAACAATACCGACATTCAATGTTAAATCTCCAATTTTTATTTCTGCAGTTCTGAAACTTTCTGATCCTCTAACTGCAGGTATATCTATACTTGGAATTTTATCTCCAGTTATAACTTCGTAACCAGTACGAAGAGCAGCTTCCATAACACCACCAGTAACACCAAATATAGTACCAGCACCAGTGTATATTCCTAAAGGAGTTTCAAACTCACTTTCTTCGAGAGTATTAAAATTAATACCAGCATCTTTTATTAAGTATGCTAACTCTCTAGTAGTTAAAACAACATCAACATCTCTGTATCCGCTAGATTTCATTTCTGGTCTATCACATTCAAATTTCTTACATGTACAAGGCATAATAGAAACACTATAAATATCTTTTGCTTCAATATTATTAATTTCTGCTCCATAAGTTTTGAAAACAGCACCAGCCATTTGCTGTGGCGATTTACAAGTAGATAAGTGGTCTGTTAACTCAGGATAATTATCTTCTAAAAACTTAACCCAAGCAGGACAACAAGATGTGAACATTGGTAAAGTTCCGCCAGTTGTAACTCTTTTAATTAACTCATTTCCTTCTTCCATAATAGTTAAGTCTGCTGCAAAGTTTGTATCATAAACCTTATCAAATTTAAGAGCTTTTAACGCAGCAGCCATTTTACCTGGAGTTAAAGAACCTAATTCCATTCCAAAGTCTTCACCAAGAGCCACTCTAACAGCAGGGGCACATTGAACCATAGTTATTTTACTAGAATCTTTTAAAGCTTCTTTTACTCTATCCACATCACATACATTATTTGCAGCAAATAGAGGTTCATTAATTATTTCAGGCAACTTTCTTTCAGATTTTTTATTTTCTATAAGTTCTTCACCATGATCAATAATAGAGGCATAAGACTTACAAACCTGAACGCACTGACCACAAACTACACAACGGTCTTCATTTATTTTTTGTGGCTTGCCAGCTTCTCCTTCAATTGCAAAGGCAGGACATACTTTTACACATTCTTGACATCCTGTACATAAATCTTTATCTATACTAACTATCATACTTTTATCCCCCTTATCCTATTTAGTAGCTGACAATAAATTTAAAGCAGCTTTAATGTTTTTCTCTTTTTTATCTTCAAGAGGAGTAACAAGTCTTAAAGCTTCATTAGGACATGCATTTACACAAGCTATTTTGTCATTATCTTTGCATAAATCACATTTATAAGCTATTTTTTTGCTTTCATTTATTGCAATTTGCTCAACAGGTTTATTATCTTTAAATTGGGCTAATAAGTCGATAGCTCCAAAAGGACATGCAAGTAAGCAAGTTTTACATCCTATACATTTATCATCATCAACAATTACAATACCATCAACTCTTGAGATTGCTTTTACAGCGCAGATATTTAAACAAGGAGCATCCTCACAATGTCTACATTGTATTGGCATACAAATATCATCATCTTTAACTAAATAAAGTCTTGGAATTACAGGAATCTCTACAGTACCGACTGTATAGCTTACAGAGTTACTTTTTTTTGTGTGAGTAGTAAAACAAGCTACTTCACAAGCTCTACAACCAGTACATTTACTAGAGTCAGCAATTACAAATGAGCCTAATTTATTTTTCATACTATTTCACCTTTCTTTAATATAATAATTCATTAAAATTTAGATTGAATGTCTCCTTGATTAGATATTTTTAACACCCATTTTGACTTTTAAATCTTTATAAGTATTTTTTACGCATTCTTCAGCATAGTTTTGATCTTCTATTTTTTCTACTTTAACAGCACAATATTTATATTCTGGAGTTTTTGAAATAGGGTCAAGACTAGATATTGTAAGTTCATTACAAGCACCTACCCACCATTGATAAGTCATATAAGTAGCTCCTTCTTGAACTCTATCTGTTACTAAAGCTCTTGTTAATACACTACCTCTTCTAGAACTTACTCTAATTATCTCATTATCTGTAATACCAAGTTTTTGTGCATCTTTATAATTAATTTGTAAATACCCAGGTTCATCCTCCAATTGAGAAAGAGTTCTACAGTTACCAGTCATTGTTCTAACAGAGTAATGTCCAACTTCTCTTACAGTTGATAAACTAAAAGGATATTCATCATCTTCTATTTCATAAGGAGGTCTCCATTCAGTTGCAAATAATTTACCTCTACCGTTATCAGTAGAGAAATTACCATCTTTGTGAAGGAACATAGATCCTTTATCTTCATCAGATTCACTTCTACATGGCCACTGAACACAACCTAGTTTTTCTATTTTTTCGTAAGTTGCACCGAAGAAGCTAGGAGTTAAACTTCTCATTTCATCCCAAATTTCTTTTGTGTTATTGTAACTCATAGGATATCCCATGGCAGTAGAAACTCTACATATAATATCCCAGTCAGTTTTTACGTCACCTTTAGGTTCTACAGCTTTTCTAATTCTTTGGAAACCTCTATCAGCACAAGAATAAACACCATCGTGTTCACCCCAAGATGTGGCAGGCAAAATAACATCTGCATGAAGAGCAGTTTTGTTCATAAATATATCTTGTACAACGACAAATTCACAAGCATCCAAAGCCTCCCTTACTTCACCTGCATCTGGATCACTTTGAACAGGATCCTCACCAAATATATAGTAAGCCTTTATTTTATTTTCTTCTAAAACAGCATGTGGAACTTCAGTTAATTTAACACCTATTTCAGATGGAAGGGTAACACCCCAAGCTTTTTCGAATTTTTCTCTGATTTGAGGATTAGTAACTTTTTGATAACCTGGATAAACATCTGGAAGAGCACCCATATCACAAGCGCCTTGAACATTGTTTTGACCACGAACTGGTCCAATACCAACATTTGGTCTTCCTAGGTTTCCTGTAAGTAAAGCCAAAGAAGCTAAACCTTTAACTACATCAACAGCTTGTGAGAATTGACAAACACCCATGCCGTATAGAATCATAGAATCTTTTGCCTTTGCATATTCTCTCATGGCTTGTCTTATGGCGTCAGCTGATATATTAGTATATTTTTCTGCATATTCAGGAGTATAAGGAGCGACAATTTTTTTATATTCTTCAAAATTGTCAGTATGATTTGCTACGAAGTCTTTGTCATATAGATTTTCATTTATTAAAACATTACCAAAGGCATTAACTAAAATCATATTAGTTCCACCTTTTAAAGCTAAATGCATATCAGAGATTCTTGCAGTTTCTGTAACTCTAGGGTCAACAGTTATTATTTTAGCTCCTTTTTCTTTTGCTCTAACAATTCTTCTTGCAACTATAGGGTGAGAATCGGCACCATTATATCCGAATACAAGTAATAAATTTGCATCTTCAATTTCAGGTATAGAGTTAGACATTGCACCACTACCTAATGAGTAAGCCAAACCGGCTACAGATGGGGCATGTCAAACACGGGCGCAGTGGTCTACATTATTAGTACCTACTGCAGCCCTCATAAATTTTTGCATAATATAGTTAGCTTCATTACCTGGTCCCCTGGCAGAACCAGTTCCCATTATTGAATCTGGGCCATATTTTTCCTTTATGTCTTTTAGTCTGGAAGCTGTATAAGATATGGCTTCATCCCATTCAACTTCTTCTAAAACTCCATTTCTTCTGATTAAAGGTTTAGTAAGTCGTGGAGTTAAAATTTGTGGATCATTTAGAAAATCCCATCCATAATGTCCCTTAAGGCATAGTGTACTTTCATTTGTTCTTCCTTGGGCAGGTTTGCTTTTTATGATTTGATTTTTTTCTTCATCAACAACTAGATAGAATTGGCATCCAGCACCACAGTAAGGACAAGTGGTTAAAACTTCTTTTTCCATGAGTTTATCCCCCTTATTTTAAAATACTTTACTGATAAATATAATATTTGCTCAATATTAATGAAAATATTGAGCAAACTAGTAAACTTAAATATTAAGTAAAAATGATGAAGACTTTTTATGATGTATGAATTAAAATTTATCAATTAAATTAATCTTATATATAGCAATGTTAAAATATGCTAATTTAATTGTATCACCTATTTTTTCCAGATTCAACTTTAAGAAATGTAAAATTAATTTTAATTAGAACTTAGCACAATATTGTTTTTATTAGACTTACAAATTGTAAATTTAAATATTAAATGAGATTATGATTTATTTTATAAAAAGAGCAAGGCTTATATAGTAGAAAATCAAGACGCTTGTTTAGTACTTGGTATTTAAGAAATTTTCATTAAATATTATAAAGATATGTGGTAAAATCATTTTATGATTAAAATTTATCCTTTTTTAAGTAAAAGCATATACTAAAAGTAAGGATAAAACGTATAGCTTGATGCTATGTAAATATTTGTAAGATAAAGTCAATTATTGATTAATAAAGCTAATGATTTGGGAGGAAAATAAATGAATAAGGAATTTATATATAGAGAGTTATTAAATATATTAGATGAAGAATGTATAAAGGTTGATGAGCCTATGAAAAAACATATTTCATTCAAAGTTGGAGGACCAGCAGACTTTTTAGTTAAGCCAAAAACAGAAGAGGAATTAAGTCAAATTATAAAGTTTGTTAAAAAAGAAAATATACCATTTTTAGTTATAGGAAATGGCTCAAATCTTCTTGTAAAAGATGGAGGTATAAGAGGTATAGTTATAGAATTATCAGATAACTTTAATAATTTTGAAATAGATGGAACAATAGTAAAGGCTCAAAGTGGAGCATTACTTGCTGTATTAGGAAGAAATGTAATGAAAAGTTCATTAACAGGATTTGAATTTGCAGCAGGAATACCAGGTACTTTAGGAGGAGCATTAGCAATGAATGCAGGTGCCTATGGTGGAGAAATGAAACAAGTAGTTAAAAGTGTAAGACTTATGGATATGGATGGAAATATATTTGAATTATCGAATGAAGAAATGCAATTTGGGTATAGAAAAAGTATATTATCAACGAAGAACTATATAGTTTTATCTGCGGTAATGGAATTAAAAGTAGGAGACCTTGATGAAATTAAAGATATAATGGCTGACTATTCTAATAGAAGATCAACTAAACAGCCTTTAAACTTCCCAAGTGCAGGAAGTACTTTCAAGAGACCAGAAGGTCATTTTGCAGGAAAACTAATCGATGATTGTGGACTTAGAGGATTAAGCTTAAGAGGTGCACAAGTATCAGAAAAACACTGTGGATTCGTAATCAATTCAGGAGATGCCACAGCAAAAGATATATTAGATTTAATATTTATAGTAAAAAGCACAGTAAATGCTAAATTTGGTATAATGTTAGAGGAAGAAGTTAAAATTCTAGGAGAGGACTAATAAATGAAAATTCTAGCTGATTATCATACACACACTATATATAGTCATGGTAAAGGAACAATAGAAGATAATGTGAAAGTAGCTATTTCAAAAGGGATTGAAACTCTTGGAATATCTGATCATAGCTATGGACATTTAACTTATGGAATTAAGAAAGATAGTATATTTAAAATGAGAGAAGAAATAGACTTTCTTAATGAAAAATATAAAAATAAGATTAAAATTCTATTAGGGGTAGAAAGTAATATATTAGATGATAAAGGAAATATTGATTATGATGATAAAATAGGAGCAGTATTAGATTATGTTATGGCAGGGTATCACTTTGGATCGAAGCCGACAAATTTAAAAGGTCTATTTAATCATGCTAATAATTATATTTTTAAGTCAAATAAATCAAAAGAATATAATACCCTGGCAATAATAAATGCTATGAAAAATAATGATATATTTGTTATTACACACCCTGGAGACAAGGGTGATGTATATATAGAAGATGTTGCAAAAGTTGCAAAAGAAACAAACACTAGGTTAGAAATAAATAGTAGTCACAAATTTTTAAATGTAGATCAATTAAAAAAAATTGAGCATATAGAAAATATGTTTATAGTAGGTTCTGATGCTCATATTCCACAAAATGTAGGTAACTTTGATTTAGCGTTAAATACTATTAAAGAAGCAAAAATTGACTTATCATTAATAGAAAATATTAAATTTTGATAAAAAGGGAGTTTACAAATGAAGTTTATAATAGTTACTGGACTTTCTGGTTCTGGAAAAAGTGAAGCGATGAGAGCTTTAGAAGATATGGGCTTTTATTGTGTAGATAACTTACCACCTACTTTAATTCCTAAATTTGCTGAATTATGTTATCAATCTAATTCAACTATAGACAAGGTGGCATTAGGAATAGATGTAAGAGGAAGAAAGTTTTTCGAAGCATTACATGAAAGTTTAAATACCTTAAGAAAAGATAAATATCCTTTTGAAGTGCTGTACTTAGATTGTGCTGATGATGTTTTATTAAAAAGATATAAAATGACAAGAAGAAACCATCCTCTGGCAATTAATAGACAGATACCAGAAGGTATAAAAATGGAAAGAACAATACTGGAACCATTAAAAGAAATTGCGGACTGTATAATAGATACGTCTAATATGAAACCTAAGGACCTTAAGGAAGAAATAAGCAAAATTTATGCACATGGAGAAGTTAATAATAACTTAACTATATCTGTAGTTTCATTTGGATTTAAACATGGAATACCTTCAGATTCTGATTTAGTTTTTGATGTGAGATTCCTGCCCAATCCATATTATGTTGATGAATTAAGAAGTAAAACAGGTGAAGACCAAGAAGTTAGAGACTATGTTATGGATGCAGATATAAGTCATCAATTTTATGAAAAATTAATAGATATGATTAACTTTTTAGTTCCGCAGTATATCGAAGAAGGTAAACACCATTTGGTTATAAGTATAGGATGTACAGGTGGAAGACATAGATCTGTAACAATAAGTAATCTTATAAGCGATGAACTAATGAAACAGGGATATAGAGTAGTTAAGAAGCATAGAGATTTTATGCTAAGATAGGCGGAGGCAGCTATGAAATATTTGGCTTATATTATAGATATTCTAGGTATGGTAACTTTAGTTCTAGGGATAGCTTTTTTTATAAAAGCAAAAAAACAAGTAAAAAAAGATAAAGATAATGAAAGAAAAACTATAAAAGATAATAAGGCTCATGTAGTCGTTATTGGAGGAGGAACAGGTCAATCAATTTTCTTAAGAGGTCTTAAGAAAATTACCCCTAACATCACTGCAGTAGTTACTGTTGCTGATGATGGTGGAGGATCTGGAGTATTGAGATCTGACCTAGGAATGTTACCGCCAGGTGATATAAGAAACTGCTTGTTAGCTCTGGCTAATACAGAGCCTACTATGCAAGAAGTAATGCAATATAGATTTGAAGAAGGTGGTCTAAAGGGTCAAAGTTTTGGAAACCTTTTTTTAGCAGCTATGAATGGTCTATATGGAAACTTTGAAACAGCTGTTTACAAATTAAGTGAGATTTTTAATATAACAGGTAGGGTTTTACCAGTTACATTAGAAAGTATAGACTTGATTGCTAAATTAAATAATGGAAATATAATCAAAGGGGAATCTAAAATTCCTAAGGAAGTAAGGAAACAAAAAAGCAAAATTGAAGAAGTATATTTGGAGCCTAAAGATGCGAAACCATTAGATGATGTGATTAATTCTATTTATGAAGCAGATTACATTATAATGGGTCCAGGCAGTTTATATACTAGTATAATACCAAATTTATTGGTAGAAGGTGTAGTTGAAGCTATAAAAGGAACTAATGCAACAAAAATATATATTCCTAATGTAATGACACAACCAGGTGAAACCGATGGATATAATGTACTGAATCATGTTGAAGCTATAAACAAACATACAAAAGAAAATTTGATTGATTATGTTATAGCTAATGATGAAATAATACCTGACAATCAATTTGAAAAATATAAAAAAGATGGAGCAAAACAAGTATTATTAGATAAGAAGCAAAAAATTGAATTAAAGAACATGGGAATCAAAGTAGTCGAAGGAGATTTAATAGAAATTAAAAATGACTATATTAGACATCACGCAGATTCTATATGTGAAGTAATCAATAATTTGGCACTAAGTCATGATTATGACAGGGCAAGGTAAAAAAGGATTTTAAAATTTTATGTAGAAATCCTTATTATTATGTTAGTTTTAAGGAGTGAACATCTATGAGAGAAGAAATTAGTGCCGGTGGGGTGGTGTTATTTGGAAATGCTATTCTTCTACTGAGAAAGTTTAATGGTGACTGGGTATTGCCAAAGGGAAAAGTAGAAGAAGGTGAAAATAACGAAGAAGCTGCATTAAGAGAAGTGTCAGAGGAAACAGGAGTAAAAGCAGAAACCTTAAAATATCTTGGAGAAATACATTATACTTTTAAAGAGAATTGGGACGAAAATAGAGCTGTTCATAAAACTGTATTTTGGTACTTGATGCATGCTAAGAACATGGATACAGTACCACAAAAGGAAGAAGGATTTGTGGACGCTAAGTTTATTCATATAGATAGAGTTGTTGATCTAGCAAGATATGATGATGAGAAAGAAATTATAAAGGTGGCTTTAAAAGAAATAAAAAAAAGATTAAAAAAGAGTTAAAATAATAGGTGGTATATATGTCTTTTTCTACAGAAACGAAAAATGAATTAGCAAGAGTGATACCAGAAAGCTTATGTTGCAAAAAAGCTGAATTATCAGGAATAGCAAAGTTGGCTGGTAGTATTCAAATTGCTGGATATAAAAAGATTAACTTGAAAATTTCTACAGAACTAAATTCAGTAGCTAGAAAAGTTTTTAAAGCATTAAAAACTGATTTTAATATAAATACGAGTATTGTAGTTAATAAAAACCAAATGTTAAAAAGAAATAATAGCTATGTACTAACGGTTAAAAGTGATATGGGTTCTGAAGAGTTAATGAAAACTTTAGGTCTTTTAGAGAAAGATGAAGATTTTTTACCTTGTCATACGGTTCCATCCTGGGTATATGAAGATGAGGAGTGTAAAAAAGCCTTTATCAGAGGAGCGTTTTTAGGTGGAGGTTCTATAAGTGATCCAGAAAAAAATTACCATTTAGAATTTGTTACTAGCAATGAAGAGTTTGCAGAATCTTTAATGAATTTAATTAACTCTTTAGGTTTAAACTCAAAGATAGTATGTAGAAAAAATTCTTATGTTGTATATTTAAAAGAAAGTGAACAAATATCTGACTTATTAAGTCTTATAGGTGGTTTTCAAGCTCTTTTAAGTCTACAGAATACAAAAATATTAAAGCAAATGAGAAATGATGTAAATCGAATCGTAAATTGTGAGACTGCTAATCTTTCTAAGACAGTTAATGCAGCAGTAAGACAAGTGGAAAATATAAAATTAATTCAAAAAAAAATGGGTATAAGTAGATTACCCGAAAGTTTACAGCAAATTGCTTTATTAAGAGTGGAAAATGAAGATTTAACATTAAAGGAGCTAGGAGAATTATTGAATCCTCCAATTAGTAAATCAGGTGTAAATCACAGATTGAAAAAAATAGAAGATATAGCTAATGAATTGAGAAATAAAGAATTTGATAGTGAAAATAATAATGAAAACTAATTATTAAGGGGGTTATATTATATAGCCTCTTTTTTAATTATATAAATATGATAAAATAAGTTTATAAATTTAGGAGGTGAGATAATGAATAAAGATTTTATTCATCTTCATGTGCATACGGAATACAGCTTATTAGATGGATTCTCAAGATTAGATAAATTGATAAGCAGAGCAAAAGAGCTAAATATGAAAGCTATTGCAATAACAGACCACGGGTGTATGTTTGGAGCAATAGATTTTTACAAAAAGGCTAAAAAAGCAGGAATAAAACCAGTTATAGGATGCGAAGTTTATACTGCATCTCGTGGTTTAAGAGATAAAGACCCTAACTATGACAAAAAATATGGTCATTTAGTTTTGTTAGCTGAAAATATGACAGGATATAAAAATTTAATAAAATTAGTCTCAACTTCTTATGTCGAAGGGTTTTACTACAAACCAAGGGTTGATATAGAAGAATTGAGAAAACATAGTGAAGGAATTATAGCACTATCAGCTTGTTTAGCTGGTGATGTATCAAATAATATTTTAAATAGGAATTATGAAGAAGCCAAAAGATTTGCTTTATTATATAGGGAGATATTTGGAGAAAATAATTTTTATTTAGAAATACAAGATCATAATTTACCAGAACAAAAAGAGGTAAATGCAGGGTTAGTTAAGTTGTCTAAAGAAACAGGTATACCACTTGTTGCCACAAATGATCTCCACTATGTAAATAAAGAGGATGCAAAAACTCATGATGCACTTATGTGTATTCAAATGGGTAAAACTTTAAATGATCCAAGTAGAATGAAATTTGGTAGTGATGAATTTTATCTAAAATCAAGGGAAGAAATGGAGCAACTTTTCCCTTATGCAATAGATGCTTTAGACAATACGGTTAAGATCGCAGAAAGATGTAATGTGGAGTTTGATTTTAATACTTATCATTTACCACAATATAATGTTCCAGAAGGTTACACAACGGAAAGTTACTTAAGAGAACTTTGTTTTAAAGGATTAGAGGAGAGATATAAAAATCCTACACAAGAAGCAGTAGATAGATTAAATTATGAAATTGATGTAATTTCAAAAATGGGATATATAGAATACTTCTTGATTACTTGGGATTTTATAAATTATGCAAAAGAAAATAATATAATGGTTGGACCAGGGAGAGGTAGTGCAGCAGGCTCTATAGTTGCATACACTTTGAGAATAACTGATATAGATCCAATAAAATATTCGCTGTTATTTGAACGTTTCCTAAATCCAGAACGTGTATCTATGCCAGATATAGATATAGATTTTTGTTATGAAAGAAGAGAAGAAGTTATAGATTATGTCAAAAGAAAATATGGTGATGATCATGTTGCTCAGATTATAACTTTCGGAACTATGAAAGCAAAAGCAGCTATAAGAGATGTTGGTAGAGTATTGGATATTCCTTATAACAAGGTTGATAAAATAGCAAAAGAAATTCCTTTTGATCTAGGGATGACTATCGATAAAGCATTAGAGATGAATCCAAACCTTAGAGAACTATATGAAAATGATGCTGAAACAAAGGAAGTAATAGATATTTCTAAGCAAATGGAGGGAATGCTACGTCATGCATCTACCCATGCTGCAGGTGTAGTTATATCTAAAAACCCTGTAGATGAATATGTTCCTTTATATAAACACCAAGAATCTATAAGTACTCAGTTCACAATGACTACATTAGAAGAATTAGGCCTTCTAAAAATGGATTTCTTAGGACTTAGAACTCTTACAGTTATAAGAGATGCACTTGACTTAATAGAGCATAAATATGGAAAGAGAATAGACTTTTCATCAATGGATTATGATGACCCAAAGGTTTATGAGTTACTTTCTTCAGGAAATACTCTTGGAGTATTCCAGTTAGAAAGTTCTGGTATGAGGAACTTTATGAAGCAGCTTAAGCCAGATAACTTTGAGGATATAGTTGCTGGGATATCTCTATATAGACCAGGTCCTATGGATTCTATACCTACTTATATTGAGAATAAAAATAATCCAGAGAAAGTTACTTATATTCATGAAAGTTTAAGACCTATAATGGAAGTTACTTATGGGTGTTTAGTTTATCAAGAACAGGTTATGCAAGTTGTTAGGGACTTAGCTGGATATAGCTATGGTCGTAGTGACTTGGTGAGAAGAGCCATGGGTAAAAAGAAAATGGATGTAATGGAAGAAGAAAGACAGTATTTTATACACGGAAAAGAAGATGAAAGTGGAAATATGGAAATAACTGGATGTGTAAGAAATGGAATCTCAGAAGATATAGCAAATAAAATATTTGATGATATGATTGATTTCGCAAGATATGCTTTTAATAAGTCACATGCAGCGGCATATGGAGTTGTATCTTATGAAACAGCATATTTAAAAGCATATTATCCAGTTGAATTTATGGCAGCATTAATAACTAGTGTAATGGGTAATACAGATAAAGTTGTTGAATATATAAGAGAATGTAGTGCATTAGAAATAGAAATTTTAAAACCAGATATTAATAAAAGTTTTGGTAAATTCTCTGTTGAAGGGCATAATATAAGATTTGGTTTAGCAGCAGTCAAAAATGTGGGTATAAACGTGATAAATAATATTATTAAAGAAAGAGAAGCAAACGGAGATTTTAAAGATTTTGCTGATTTAGTAAAAAGATTAGATTCAAAAGACCTAAATAAAAGAGTATTAGAAAGCTTAATTAAATGCGGAGCTTTTGACAATATTAGTGATAATAGAGCCAGCCTAATGATGGGGTATGAAAAGTTATTAGAAAGTGTATCTATGGATAGAAAGAAAAATGTTAAAGGTCAAATATCTCTATTTGATGGACTTCAAATGGGAGAAGAAACTGTTGAGGTTGAGCAAGAAGTTAGTTCAATGCCTAAAGTAAACGAATTTGAAGAGAGAGAAAGGCTAGCATTAGAAAAAGAAGTTCTTGGAATGTATGTAAGTGGTCACCCTCTTGGAGAGTTTGAAAAAGAATTAAAAAATAATACATCTATAGATAATGGAAAAATTAATGCTTTAAAAGAAGATATGGAAGCATATTTAAATTTAGATGAAAAAGAAGTTATTTTAGGTGGAATGATTGTTAATAAGAGAATACAAACAACTAAGAGAAACGATATTATGGCATTTTTAGAGTTGGAAGATTTGTATGGTACTATTGAAGTCATAGTATTTCCTCAAGTTTTAAAACAATACAATAATATTTTAAATGAGGATAATATTATTTATATTAAAGGTAAGCTTAGCATAAAAGAAGAAGAAGGTGCAAAACTTATAGCTAGAGAGATTAGAGATATAAATGATACTAATAATTTTAAAATTAACAATCGAAATAATGTATACACAAAAAATAAAAAGCCTGAGGCAAGAGGCATATTTATAAAAATAGATAGTATGGATAATCAGCAACTTATTAACTCAATAGAAAAAATATTACTTCAACATAGAGGCAATGAAGGTGTTTACATATGTACAGAACATCCTCGAAAAATGTTTAAATGGACAGGTATGGAAGTAAGCTTAAATTCAGATTTAAAATATAAATTACAAGAGTTATTAGGTGTAGAAAATGTTAAAGTTAAAAATTAGTATAAATTAGTGTTTTATACAAAAAGAAGGTAAAATTTGTGATATAATACACAATATATGTAGGTGAAAATGTTTTTATAAAATTAATTAGAACATATATACCTAGGGAGTAAAAATTACAACTCTAAGGATTTAGGATTATTAGGAGGTAGTACTATGAAGACAATAGGAATATTGACTAGTGGTGGGGATGCACCAGGAATGAATGCAGCTATTAGAGCTGTTGTTAGATCTGCCATATACTATGGATGCAAAGTTTATGGTATTAATAGAGGATATAAGGGTCTTATTGAATCTGATTTAGTTGAAATGAATTTATCGTCAGTTGGGGATATTATCCATAGAGGTGGTACAATACTTAAGTCATCGAGATGTGAAGAATTCAAAACTGAAGAAGGAAGACAAAAAGCAGTTAAGATTCTTAAGAAACATGGAATAGACTGTTTAGTTGTAATAGGTGGGGATGGTTCTTTCAATGGAGCTCAAAAACTTAGTGATTTAGGTTTTCCAGCTATAGGTATACCAGGGACAATAGATAATGACTTAGCTTACACAGATTATACAATAGGTTTCGATACAACACTTAATACTATAGTAGATGCAATAAGTAAGATAAGAGACACATCTTCTTCTCATGAAAGAGTTAACATAGTTGAAGTTATGGGAAGACATTGTGGTGATTTAGCTTTATATTCAGGATTAGCTGGTGGGGCTGAAACCATAATAGTACCAGAAGTTGATTATAAAATAGAAGATATTTGCTTAAGATTAGAGACTACTAAAAAAAGAGGTAAAAGACACAGTATAATAGTATTAGCAGAAGGTGTTGGCAATGCTAATGATATTGGAAAAGAAATAGTTGAAAGAACTGGCGTAGATCTTAGAGTAACAATATTAGGACATGTTCAAAGGGGAGGAAGTCCAACAGTAGCAGATCGTTTATTAGCAAGTAGAATGGGAGTAAGAGCAGTTGAATTACTTTTAGATGGTAAATCTGCTAGAGTAGTAGGAGTAAGAGACGATAAAATAATAGATATGGAAATACACGAAGCTTTATCTATGAAGAGAGATTTTGATAAGAAAAGTTATCAAATGGCTCAAATACTATCTATATAAAACATTTAGGAGGATATAAATAATGCTTAAGAGTGCTAAGAAAACAAAAATAGTTTGTACTTTAGGACCAGCTTCTCAAAGTGAAGAAGTCCTAACTAAACTAATAGAAAATGGTCTTAATGTTTGTAGATTTAACTTCTCTCACGGTTCTCATGAAGAACATAAGGAAAGAATGGATATGGTAAAAAAAGTTAGAGAAGAACTTAAGAAGCCAGTTGCAATATTATTAGATACTAAAGGTCCAGAAATAAGAACTGGAAACTTTGCAGATCCAGAAGTTTTTCTTGAAGAAGGAAGCAAATTTACAATAACTATGGCTGATATTGTGGGAACTAAAGAAATTTGTACAGTTAGTTATAAAGGATTAGCTAATGATGTTGTAAAAGGTAATTTAATATTAATAGATGATGGTCTAGTTGGGCTAAGGGTTGAAGAAGTTATTGGTGATGAAATTCATTGTGTAGTTGAAAACTCAGGTATAGTTAAAAATCACAAAGGCGTAAACGTTCCAGGTGTAAAGATAAACTTACCAGCATTAACTCCTAAAGATATATCAGATATAGAATTCGGGATAACTCAAGGAATAGATTTTATAGCAGCTTCATTTGTTAGAAAAGCATCTGATGTTCTTGCAATAAAAGAAGTGTTAGAAAATAATAATGCTACAGATATACAAATAATATCAAAAATAGAAAACCAAGAAGGTGTAGATAACTTAGATGAAATACTACAAGTTTCTGATGGTTTAATGGTTGCTAGAGGTGATTTAGGAGTTGAAATACCAACTGAAGAAATGCCAATAGTACAGAAAGAAATGATTAAAAAATGTAATGAATTAGGAAAGCCAGTTATAACAGCTACACAAATGCTTGACTCAATGATTAGAAATCCAAGACCTACAAGAGCTGAAGTAACTGACGTTGCCAATGCAATATATGATGGAACAGATGCAATAATGTTATCTGGAGAAACTGCTGCAGGAAAGTATCCAGTAGAAGCAGTTAAAACAATGGCTACAATAGCTAAAAGAATAGAAGAAACTTTAGATTATGATAATATATTAAGAAACAAAGGTTTAAATAATACTAATGTTACAGATGCAATAAGTTATGCAACGTGTACAACAGCTAAAAGTTTAAATGCTTCAGGAATAGTTACATCAACATCTTCAGGGCATACAGCTAGAATGGTTTCTAAATTTAGACCAAATACTCCAATAATAGCTGCAACTCCTAATAGTAAAACTAGTAGACAATTATCATTAAGCTGGGGAGTTTATACAGTAAACTGCCAACAGGCAGGAAATACAGATGATCTTATAGATAATTCAATAGAAGCAAGTAAAAATGAAGGTTTCATTCATGATGGAGAATTAGTTGTTATAACTGCAGGTGTTCCAACAGGAGTAAGCGGAACGACTAATTTAATAAAGGTTCATGTTGTAAGTGAAGAAATATGTCAAGGTATAGGTATAGGAAGAACCACAGTAGAGGGAAAAGTACGTTTTGTTAAAAGTGGAGAAGTTTGTGAAAATTTCAATGAAGGAGATATATTAGTTACTAGTATGACTGATAAAGAAATGAATCCTTATATAGAAAAAGCTGCTGCCATAATAACAGAAGATGGCGGAATGACTTCTCATGCTGCAATAGTTGGAATTAACTTAGGAAAACCAGTTATTGTATCTGCTACAAATATATCATCAAGTGTTGAAGATGGTGAACTTATAACAGTTGATACTACAAGAGGTGCTGTATACAGAGGATCAAGTAGAGTATTATAAGAATAAAATTAAAAATAATTAATATATTTTACTATAGTGCATCTAGCAATTTATTAAAGCGGCAAGAATATCTGAAAAATAAATTTTGAAAGAATTATTGCATGTTTTAGTAAAGGATGGTACTATTATATAAAATGACCACTTAGATAATAACAAAGTCTAGTGGTTATTTTTATAAGATAAATAGTCAGAAAATTTACAAAAATGTGAAAATATAGACAAAAGGGGTTTTATTCTGAATATTTATTTTAGGTTTTATTTTCCGTAATATTTAAAATAAAAAGGAGGGAGTAACAAATGGCAGAAAACAGAGAACAATGGGGTTCTAAGATAGGTCTTATCTTAGCAATGGCAGGAAATGCTGTTGGATTAGGGAATTTCTGGAGATTCCCGTATATAGCTGCTACAAATGGTGGTGGCGCATTTATGATACCATACTTCTTTGCTCTAATCGTTATAGGTATACCTGTAATGTTAATAGAATGGAGTATAGGTCGTTATGGTGGAGCGCATGGACATGGTACAGTAGGCCCAATGATTTATTTACAGGCTAAAAAAGCTGTAAAACCAAAAACTGCAATTATACTTGGAGCTCTTGCGGGAGCTATAGCATTTGGAGTTACATTATTAGTTAACTCTTATTATACTCATATAATAGGTTGGTCACTAGGGTACGCAGTACAATCACTAACAGGTGGTTATGTAGGTGTAGATGGTTCAACATTCTTTGTTCAATATATAACTGATCCTAAGATGTTGATATTCTGGGTAATTTCTTTAGCTTTACTTGGATGGGCTGTAATGAAGGGTGTATCTGAAGGTATAGAAGCTTGGGCTAAAGTAATGATGCCAACAATATATGTATTTGGTATCATACTTGTTATAAGAGCTTTAACATTAGGTGCTCCAGTTAATCCTGATTGGTCAGCAATGAATGGATTAAACTTCGTATGGAATCCAGATTTAAGTAAATTAACTTCGGCTTCAGTAGTAACTGCAACAGGACAAATATTCTTCACATTATCTTTGGGTATGGGGATTATTTGTAACTATGCATCTTATTTACAAGCAGATGAAGATATAGTAGCTGCTTCTGTTGCTACAGTATCATTAAATGAATTTGCTGAAGTTATACTTGCTGGTACTTCTGTTATACCTATTTCATATGCATTCCTTGGACCAGAAGGTATAAAAGGTAGTATAGGGCTTGCATTTATGGCATTGCCAAATGTATTTGCTGATATGACTGGTGGTAGAATATTCGGAGCTGTTTGGTTCTTCTTATTATTCTTCGCAGGATTTACTTCAGCTATAGCAATGTACAACTACTTAGTTGCATTACTAGAAGAAGATATGGGAATACAAAGAAAGAAAGGTGCCGTTATTATATTCTTAGCATATTTGATAGTTGGTGCTCCAATAGCATTAGAATCAATAGTTACAGGAACTGCTAACTTATTCTACTTTACAGAAGTTGATAACTGGATAGGTAACTACTTGTTAATTGTTCTTGGATTAATAGAAGTTATAGTTGTAGCTTGGTTAGTTAAAGACCCAGCATTAGATGAAATGAATAAAGGTGGTTTATGGAAGGTACCAAAATGGTTCTTTAGATTATTCCATCAATTCTTGACACCAATTTCTATAATAGTTTTCCTAGCAATATTTACTAAGGACTATGCATTAGCTGGTAACTTTAAAGCTATACCATCTTATATGGCAGGAAATGAACAATTTGTTGTTTGGGTAAATCTTGCTAGGGCAGTAGTTGTATGTATATTAATAGTTGGATTTATACAAACATATAAATCTATAAAATCTAAATATACTTCTGAAATAAATAATAATAAAGTAGAAGCTTAATAAAATTTTAATCTTATAGATTAAATTTAAAGGATGGTGAATATAATGACAGGATTTGCTTGGGCTTTTATGTCAATAGTGTGGGTTATTATATTAAGTTGTGCTGGAATAGCATTAAGTAAGATAGTAAACCATGGTAAATAGAATTTTGATAACGAAAGGTAACTAAAATAAAAAAGAGCCCTACAATTTTGTAGGGTTCTTTATATAAATAATGAATATATATATAAAAGAACTTATAAATTTTATTATTAAAATGTAGCAGTTGAATTGTCTATATAGTATCATAATTATAAGGGGGTGGAGGTATGAGTACAGGATTAGTAGTTATGACGATTAACCAATTAATCACTGAAACCAAAAAGTTCAAAGGGATAAAAGAAAGAAAAAGACAAAAATATTTGTCTGATTTAGAAAAGTTAAGATCTGAATATGAGCAGGTAGAAGTACCAGAATATTTTAGTAAACAATATAATCAACTTAATGGAAAAGGCAAGGAATTAATTAAAGATATGAGAATGGGTAGGGATACTCAAGGTGTTGAAAATGATCTGCCTGTATATATAAGATATTTGAAAGCATCTTTAAGAGACTTTAAAGGTGAAACAAATGTATTAAAAAATTATTTATTAGCATTTTATTTAACGGCAGCATTATTTTTAGCTTTAACACCTCAATTTTATGGATATATGTTGCCACTATTATTTTTAGTACCAATTATACTTGGAGTTAAAGGTAGTAAGCAAAGATCAATAAATGGATTTTATATGAGCATGAGTATAGTTCCAATGGGACTTATGACAGGTATTACATGGGTTCGATATGGATACCAAGCAATGCAAAACTTTAATAAATATGTACAAGTGATTGTAGAATCAGGATTATCACAAGGTTTAGCAGAGAAATTAATCTACATAGGCTCTATAGGAGGAGTAATTTTACTTGTATTAGCATGTACACAATTTTATTTAGGATTAAAAAATAGAGATTTATTTATATAAGGACTTTAATAGTCCTTATTTTTTTGATAAAATAAGTCTTTGAAGTCTAAATTTAATTGTTCGGAGGAAAACCTATGTTATCAAAGGATAAAATGTACGTTGTAGAGATAGTTGATATAGGTCAAGGTGGAGTTGGAATTGGTAAATTCGAAGGATTTACAGTTTTTGTAGATGGCGGATTAGTAAAAGATAAGATTAAGGTTAAGATAACTAAATCAAAAAAGAATTATGCCGTTGGAGAAATAGTTGAAATACTGGAACCATCACCATATAGAGTTGAGAGAAAATGTAGCAAAGAGCTTAAAGAATGTGGTGGATGTCAAATTCAAGAATTAGATTATAAAGAACAACTTAATTTAAAAACTAATGAAGTGAAACAAGTTATAAGTAGAATTGGAAAACTTGATGATGTGGTAATTCATAATGCTTTAGGAATGGAAGAACCTTTTAGATATAGAAATAAGGCACAATTTCCTATTCAAAAAGTAGATGGAGTACCTGTAATTGGTTTTTATAAAAAGAAAAGCCATGATATTATACCTACAAATCAATGTATTATACAACATGATGTAAATGATAAAATAATAAAAATAATAAAAACATATATAAGAGCTTATAAAGTTAGTATATATGATGAAAAAACTCATACAGGGGTTTTAAGACACTTAGTAACAAAGGTAGGTTTTACTACTAAAGAAGTTATGGTAGTATTAGTTGCCAACGGAAGAAAATTACCATATTTAAATGAACTAGCATCTGTATTAAAAGAAAATATTCCAGGATTTAAAACGTTAGTAGTTAACGTGAATAGAGAAAAAACTAATGTAATATTAGGAAATGAAAATAGAGTGATTTATGGAGATGGAAAGATTAATGATAATATAGGAGATTTAGTATTTGAAATATCACCTTTATCATTCTTCCAAGTTAATCCTGTACAAACAGAAGTACTATATAATAAAGCATTAGAATATGCTAATTTAGGAGAAAATGATACAGTATTTGATATATACTGTGGAATCGGAACTATTTCATTATTTTTAGCGCAAAAAGCTAAAAAAGTGTATGGAATAGAGATTGTAGAAGAAGCAATAAAAGATGCAAAGATAAATGCAAATATAAACAATTTAGATAATGTGGAATTCTATGTTGGAAAGGCTGAAGAGGTTGTTCCAAAGATGTATAAACAAGGGAAACGTGCTAACGTAGTAGTTGTTGACCCACCTAGAAAAGGTTGCGATGAAAAAGTACTAGATACAATTATATCTATGCAACCTGATAGGGTAGTTTACGTTTCTTGTAATCCATCAACTTTAGCTAGAGATTTGAATTATCTAGATGAAAGAGGATACAAATGTTTAGAAGTACAGCCAGTTGATATGTTCCCTCATAGTGTTCATATTGAAAATGTGGCTCTTATAGTTAAGAAACAATAAAAAGTAGAGAAATTAATTTCTCTACTTTTTATTGTTTATAAATTTATATCTATAGAACCACCATTTTCAAGAGCATGCTTATATATGGCTTCAGCTGCACATAAATCAAATAAGCCTATGCCAACAGATTTAAAAACAGTAGTAGAATTTAATAAATCATCATCTAATTCATTAAGTTGAATAACCTTACCTAAAGTTTGAATATCTTCTTTTTTTATTAAATTTTCTTTAACTGGTATGCCTAAGTCCCCACTTTCTTCTATGGCAAATAAAGTATCTGTATAAATATGATCAGCAGATTTAATTGCAGCGTTAGAAAATTCTCTAGTATGAGGTTGATAAGAACCGATTCCGATTATATGTTTTCCTTTGTATAAATCAGCATCATCAGGTATAACAGGATTAGCTGAGGTAGTAGCACATATTATTATGTCACTTTTCTCTATAGCATCTTTACTAGAATTACTTCTGTGGAACTTTACATTAGGAAGTAATAGCTGTAATTTCTCTATGAAAGAGTTTACTTTTGACTCTGTTCTACTATATACATACACGTCTTTTATTGGTCTAACTGCACATGTAGCTAACACTTGGAATACTGACTGAACGCCAGCTCCGATTATCGCTATAGATGAAGCATCTTTTTTTGCTAAATATTTTGAAGATACACCACCAACACATCCTGTTCTTAGTGCTGTTAAATATGTACCATTTAATAAAGCTAAAGGTTTGCCGGTCTTAATATCATTTAATAAAGTAACACCTTGTGTTACAGCTTCCCCTATTTCACTATTTTTAGGATATACAGTTATCAACTTTGTAGAAAAATAGTCTTCTTTAAAACAAGGCATTAACAAAAATGGATTTTCATCTTCACCTAAATGGATACGATCTGGTTGACTAAATTTGCCAGATTCTTGTATTAATAATGCTTTTTCTATAGAACTTAATACATCTTCGATAGTTATATTTTGCTCCATGTACTTTTCATTGATGATTAACATATATTTTTTTATTCCCCCTTAATTTATACTCTTATTTAATTATAGTTGTAAAAAAATACAAAGTAAATTGATATTTATTT
>NZ_JANKBY010000099.1:0-11250 GCF_024621905.1 Terrisporobacter muris | reverse complement strand
ATAATATAATTAGCTATTTCTAATTTGCTCATTTATAATCATGCTCACCTACAATTTTTTATTATTACAAAAAAGTTATAGATTTTATTAGAATCTATAACTTTATGTGTTATTAATTATCTAGCATTATATTTTTTATTTCATTTATAACTTCTTTTTTATTATCAAGAATTTTAATTTCTGATATTTTATTATCTTTAGTAAATATTGATAGTAGTTTATCCTCATCGTCTAAATAATATACATTTATAGATTTTTCTGCTTTGTCATATAAATATGCATCATAAGATGGTTGCTTCTTACCTACTATTTTTTCCATTTCACTAGAATCAATACCAGTAAAATCATCTAGTTTTTTCATGTCTAAATCTGCTGTTTTAACTATATCTCCATCATTATAACAATCTATAAGTATTTTTGATTTATCCAAAGTTTTAATTCTATTTCCTCGAGAATAATCCACTATTTGTGCTTTTTTTACTACCTTATCTTTTAATTTCAAATATAGTGCACTACTATTTACGCCTTCATTTAATACGTTCTTTAAATAAATCAAATTTATATCTGTTATGTCTTCTATATCATCTAAATTTTCTAAATTATCTATATTATCTATATTACTTTTATCTATCCAATATGCAGTAGAATTAGGCTCTCCTAAGTTACTTAAGACATAATCATAATCTTTTCCTATTATTTCATTTACATCATTTTGAACTTTAGTCATAGTTTTCTGTTTAGTTGCTTCATCTGGTAATGATATGCTCTTATTTTGAACTTGATAATTGGAGCATCCCGTAAATAGCATAGCCAAAATAATCAATCTAGATAATGATTTTTTTAGGTTCATAAATTAGTCCTCCTTATATCAAGTATAAATAAGTTTATTTTTTGTCTTATATACATGATTTTTATCTCTTTTTCTCATTTTTAAATTATAACCTATAATACTCGTGAATTGATATTAAATATCATTTTGTAATTTTTTTGTAATACAAGTTAAATTTCTATAATTTTTCTTATTATTAATATAGCAAAAACTTCCACAACAATCAACAACTTATATTTTTATCATAAGTTTTATCTATTATTATATAATCATTGCTTTATCCTTTTTAGATATAATAAAAGCATAAAAAAATTTAAATTTTACACGTAAAAAGTCCTTCTACCTTTTGTATAAAAATAGAAGGACTTCAGTTTTATAGATTTATATTTAAGAAAGCCTTGTAACCTCTGTACATTTCAAAAATATCTGCTTTTGAGGCAACTTCATAAGGTGCATGCATACTAAGTAATCCCACACCACAGTCTAAAACTTCAGCCCCATAGTTAGCTAATATATATGCTACGGTACCTCCGCCTCCTTGGTCAACTTTTCCAAGCTCACCTGTTTGCCATACTACATTTTCTTGATTAAATATTCTTCTCACTTCACAAACAAATTCTGCATTAGCATCACTTGTTCCACTTTTTCCTCTTGAGCCTGAATATTTCATTATAGCAACACCGCCACCCATATGAGCCGAGTTTGCTTTTTCATATACTGAAGAGAAATTTGGATCATAAGCTGCATTAACATCTCCAGATAATATTCTTGATCTAGACATGGCTCTTTTTATTTTTAGATCAGAGTAATTGTCTTGTAAGTTTATTAATTCTGCCACAGTGTTTTCAAAGAATTTTGAGTGCATACCTGTATTACCATAAGAACCAGTTTCTTCCTTATCTACACATAATGTAACTGCTGTATATTCTGGTTTTTCAACTTCAAATATGGCTTTCACACCTGCAAATGCACATACTCTGTCATCTTGACCATAAGAAATAACCATTGATTTATCTATTCCTAAATCCTTAGCTTTTCCTGCTGGAACTACTTCTATTTCAGCACTTAAAAAATCTTCTTCAGTAATTTTATATTTTTCGTTTAATAACTTTAACATATTATATTTTACAGTAGCATTTTCTTCCTCATCAAAAGGAATACTTCCTATCAGTACATTTAAATCTTCTCCACCAATAGCTTCATGTAATTTCTTTTGATTTTGATCTGATGATAAATGAGGTAATAAATCAGTTATACAAAATACTGGATCTTCATCATCATCTCCTATGGCTATATCAATTTTAGTACCATCTTGTAAAAATGCTACGCCATATAATGCAAGTGGCATAGAAACCCATTGATATTTTTTAATTCCACCATAGTAATGAGTTTTAAAATATGCCATATTATCATCTTCATATAATGGATTTTGTTTTAAGTCTAATCTTGGTGAATCTATATGAGAAGCAATTATCTTCATACCTTCTTCTATATCCTTTTCACCAATTACAAATAAAGCCACACCCTTGTCTTTATTTTCTGCAAATATTTTGTCTCCAGATTCTATTTTGCCTTTTTTTATAACTTCTTCAATAGATATAAAGCCTTGTAATCTTGCTAGTCTAATTATTTCTCTAGCACATAATCTTTCTGTTTTACTTTTGTTTAAGAAATCAATATATTCTTTTGAATATGACATAGCATTTTCCATATTATTCATTTCTTTTATAACTTTCCAACCATTTTCAAATTCATATTTTAAATTCATATTTGGCCCCCTATTTATGGATTTTATATAAGCTAATTATTATTCTTCTTCATTAGTTCATCATACTCCTCTTGAGTATGTACAACTTTTACATTTTCAAGTCTAGATTTAAAATGAGCTCTGAAGTTTTCTAAGTATTCTTTTCTTAATACTTCTCTTTCTGCTAATTCTTCCTTTGTTAATCCTTCTTCTTTATTTTTTTTTGCTAAAAAATTTATTCTGTCTAGTTTTTTTTGATCAAACATTTTTTCCTCCTAGTGTTTTCATTTATTAATAAAATATTTTATTACTTCTTATAGCTTCTCCATTTTTATAAGATGTAATAAACTCTTCTAAATTATTTTCTATTATAGTTATTCCTTTTTCTATATCCTCAATTGTTTCATTTGCTATGTTAATCCTAAAAAATCTATCATCCATTATATTATCAAAAAAATAAGTTCCTGGTGTAATACAAACTCCTTTTTCTAACATGAAGTTGTAGAAAGCTTGGGATGAATATCCTCTTGGTAATTCAATAAAGAAATTTAGTCCCCCTTGAGATTTATATATTTTTAGTTTATCTCCTAATTTTTCTTCTAATAAAACTTTTGTTTTTCTATATTTTTTAGTATAAACTTTATCTATGCTTTTTAAATATTCTTCCCAATTGAAATACTTCATATAATAGTACATAGATTTTTGTATAAGTCCTGGTGTAGATATATCTGATGAGTATTTTGCCCAAAGAATTTTCTTTTGCAGCTCCCTTGGTATATCAACTATACCAATTCTAAGTCCTGGCATAAGTATTTTTGAAAATGATTTAATATAAATAACTCTATTTTTCATATCATAACTTTTTAGTGGCCTGCTATCCTTGCTGTCAAAATCAAAATCACTTATAAAGTCATCTTCTAAAATGTAAAAATCATATTCTTCACTTAATTCTATCAGCTTCTTTTTCTTATACTCACTGTAAGATATTCCACTTGGATTTTGAAAATTAGGCATGACATATATTAATTTAGGTTTTATTTTTTCTAATTTGAGTTTTAATATACCTATATCTATACCATCATCTAACATAGGAATAGTAATTATTTTTGCACCCCTACTTTTGAACACTTCTAAAGCACCATTATAAGTAGGTTCTTCCACAAATACCACATCTGAATAATTTATAAGTCCTTTACAAACTATGTCTATACCTTGTTGAGCACCAGATATTATCTGTATATTATTTTTATTAGTATTTATCTTCTTCTTTCTTAAATATGTACATAATTCTTCTCTTAATTCTTCTGAACCTTTTCCTTCATCATATTCAAATATAGATGCTCCATCTTTTTCTAATGCCATATTTATTGCTGCTTTAAAATTATCTAAAGGAAACATATCCTTTGATGGATTACCACTATCAAAATGTATCATATCTTTATAGTTTTCCAAATTTACTTCTTCCTTGATATTCATGGAAGAAACAAAAGTTCCACTGCCAATTATCTTATATACATAACCTTCTTTTTCCAACAACTCATATACCTTAACAATAGTAGCATTATTTACATTTATAAAGTTGGCTAGCTTCCTTATTGGCGGAAGTTTTTCATGTTCTTTTATTTTTCCTCCAACAATCATCTTTTTTATATGATTATAAATTTGAATGTATTTACTATTATTATCATCTAATTCTAATTTATATTTCTTCATTTAATCACCACTTACTTATTTTTAGATTTATTGATGTTTAAATATGTATTTGTTATCATTAATATATATAATACCAAATTTTTTATGAAAGGGGAAATAATAATGTTCTACGACTATCACATGCATTGTAACTTCTCTCCGGATAGTAAAACTCCAATAGAAAAGATGATTGAAACTTCTATTAATTTAGGATTACAGGAAATATGCTTTACAGATCATATGGACTATGATGTTAACCAAACAGATAAGTTTGTTGTGGATTACAAAAAATATTTACATAAACTAGAGTTAATGCAAAAAAAATATGAAGATAAAATTATAATAAAAAAAGGTATCGAGCTAGGATTACAACCTCATCTTATAGAAAAATACAATGATGACATGAAAAATCATAACTTTGATTTCATTTTATGCTCTCAACATGCCATAGATAAAAATGATTTATACTACGACGAATATTTTAAAAATAAAAATCAACATGAGGCCTATGAAATTTATTACAAAACTTTATATGATATAGTTAAAAACTTTAATAGCTACAGTGTTTTAGGCCATATAGACTTAGTAAAAAGATACGGAAATTATGATAATATTCTTAGGGATAGCTTATTTACGGATATTATAGAAGCTATACTAAAAGAGGCTATTCATAAGGGTAAAGGAATCGAGGTAAATACTTCTTGTTTTAGATATAACCTACCTGACTTAACACCTTCAAGAAATATAATATCTCTTTACAAGGATTTAGGTGGTGAAATTATTACTACAGGTTCTGATGCTCACTCTCCAGCTTTTATTTCTTGTAAATTTGATTATATTTACTCTTATTTAAAAGATTTAGGATTTAAATACATTTCTACTTTTGATAATCAAAAACCAAATTTTATAAAATTGTAATTATTTTTTCACCTTCACAGGAATACATTTTTAGTATGTGGAGGTGATTTTTTGAGAATTCCTAATTTAGTTTTATCAACAATAATATTGTTCATATCGAACCTAATAGTAAGAATATTAGGTTTTCTATATAAAATATTTCTGTCACGGGTCATGGGCGATATAGGGCTTGGTATATATCATATGGTTTTTAACTTTTTAATGATTTGTATTGCTCTCACCACAACAGGAATCCCAACTGCCCTTTCTTGCTTAGTTGCAAAGGAAAGCGCCTTGAAAGATAAAAAGGATGCAAATATATTTTTCATATCTACTTTATATATATCATTTTTTATATCACTACTTATTTCATTATTTGTATCTTTTAATAGTACATATTTATCCTTTAAACTTTTACATGATAAATATTTAAATTTATTTATTCTATCCATATGTCCAGCCATAGTCATAATTACTATTTCAAATGTGCTAAGAGGATATTTCTATGGAATAAAAAAAGTTATGGTTCCTGCTGTAGGTCAAGTTATTGAACAAATAACAAGAATTTTATTTGTATTCTTATTAACCATGTACATAAGTGATAAGGCAATGATTTGTTATGTAACTCTTCTTGGTATATCCATTGGTGAGGCTACTAATGTGATTTATATGAGTATTTGTTTATATAAAGAATCATCCTTGTACAATAATTTTACTATTAGACTGAAAGATTTTTATTATTCTTCCATGGAGACTTTAAAAATGGCTCTACCTATTACATGTAATAGAATGTCTTCTGTTGTTTTGCAGTCTGTAAGTTCTATGATAGTACCTTCTAGACTGGTTTTGTCTGGGATATCTTATACCCAGTCCATAGGACTTTATGGTGTTATTTGTGGTATGGTAATGCCTTTTATTTATCTTCCTTTTACCATAGGATCTGCTCTAGTAGTAAATTTAATCCCAAGCATCTCTCAAGAGGTTGCTTTAAATAAAATTAAAAATGTAAAAATAAAAATATACTATGCTGTTATTTTAACTGTAGGTGTAGGTATTATATCTTCTTTATTTTTTTATTTTTTCGGAGAAGAATTATGTTTAATAGTCTTTAACAATAAAACTGCTGGTATTTATCTAAAGACCATGTTTTTAGCTCCTCTTTTTCTTAGCCTAAATCAAACTTTGTCAGGAATACTTCACTCCATAAGAAAAGAGGTTATATCTAGTATAAATACTATTGTTGGTATGATTATTCAAGTTATTGCTATTTATTTTTTGTTACCTATACCAAGTTTAAATATGTATGCCTATATTTATGCTATAACTGCCACAGCTATCTTTACAACCATTCTTCACAGTATAGTTTTAATAAAGGCATTGAAAAAAATGTAAAGAAAGTAGGTGAGATTTTGATTAATAATATAAAACCGTTTTATGTTTATGAAGAAAATAATTGTTTATTTATAAAAAATATTAATGAAAAAATAGATAAAATTGCAAATAACATTATTTCTTATTGTGCAAACTTCGATGATAATAACTTTATTCATATTTGCTCTATTGATACAAAAGGTAAGCTAATTCACTATATGTACAAAGATGGTAAAGTCAGACGGAGACCTCTTTGCAAGGCATCTAACAATATAAATAACATAAAAAATATGAGACTTTTCATTATTCAAAATTATTTAAATGTCTTTTTAGTAGAAGAATCTTCTATTAAAGATAGTTGCTATAGAGTTTCTCATTATAATTTTAGCCCTAGCAATTATCATATCAATAAATACCATATTAATAATATCAAAAAAAATAATGAATGTATTTATAGATTAAACATTGATAATATGAGTAATATGATTTTTACTTATGATGCTGTTGAAAATAATAATAGGTCTGTCGTTAATACTAATACTTTAGTTTTTAATCATAGTAATAAAAAATGGATGCCAACTAATAGTTTACTTAGAAACTCCACATCCTTTTCTGACTTTAGGTCTACTTCAACTATTAAAGATGATATTTTTGAATATTGTTATAGTATCATTTATAAAAGTTAATATATTAAGAATTATATTTTTTATTTAAAAATCAAACGAACTATAATTTACTTACAATTAAAAGAGGACTATCATTATGTGATAGTCCTCTTTGTTAGTAGAATAAAGATATTTGGTTAATCCTCTATCTAATCATTTGTTATATATTTTAATTCTCTAAATTATTCACCACAACCTGGAAATTTACAAACATTTGCAAAAGTATCTACTACTCTTGGGCTAAAGCTTGTTTCAGCTAAAACTACTAGTTGATCTCCTAGTAAAGCACTAACTGTTTCTTCAACACATAGTATTAAGTCTATTCCACTTGGTATTGTAAACTCGAAACAATCGAAGTCAAAATCACAATCATTTCTACAATCACAGTCACAATCACAGTCATGATTTCTATCACAGTCAAAGCAATCTTCTGCAGAAATAAATGCATTAGATATACAGTCAACTGTTAACTTAGTTAAATAATCTTGTCTTAATGTTATTGATCTACCACTAGATGGAACACATATATTAGAAGCTAGTGTGTTAAAATTAAATTCAACAGAATCTACTCTACATAATTGTCCATTACCTCTTTTTACTGCTGGGAATGCAAGAGCAACTATTTTAGTACATCCACAATGTCCTCTTATTTCTAGAACTAAATCCTCTACTCTTACAGTTAATCCTCTTTCTCTAAATAATACATTTTGTCCTCTATTTTGTGCACAACAAGTAGCGTTTCTTCTTGGGCATACTATAGATTCAAATACTGTATCACAAGGTGAATTATTTTCAACTGGAGTTACTATAAAGTCATCTACAGTTATATCTCCAGGAATTATCTCAAGCTCTTCAAAATTCATACAAACTTCGTCAACTACAACTTTTGCTGATCCTCTAGATGGTACATTACCTCTTACATCTATAACTTCAAATTCAAAGAATAAAGTTTGTCCATTAGGTCCCTTAGCATCTGTAAATGCTCTAAATTGTATTGAGTCAAATATTCTATTTGTTTCTATAGCTACTGGAGACGCGTTTCTTGTTGAAAAAGTTGGTCTTATTCCATTACAGCATTCTTCTCTACATGGATTTACTGAACATTCTTCAGATACAGCTTCACATTCTTTACATTCTTCATGTTTTTTACATTCACAATGACATTCACACTCACACTCATGCTTTTCATGCTTTTCATTGCATTTATTTTTGTGTGATTCCATATCATTGTTGCACTTACATCCTCTGTCAAGTTCATCTACTTCTACTGCTACTACTGATTCTACTTCTTCCCTTTCAGGGCAATTGCTCATTGTAGACATTTGTTTATTATTCATTCTTCTTTTATTCTTTTTTAAATCTTGCATTTTTTATTATCCTCCCTTATTGATATTGATAAAAATGTCCTGGCTTTGTAAGCCTAATAAATAATATGCGTTTGGATGAATAAGTGTTACATAACTACACATATACATAAAAAAATAGAATATAAGTTTTTTTTGTAAATATATTATAATATGGATATTTTTAGGAGGTTGAAAATGAGCTTTATAAATGAATGCTATGCTATAATTAGAAGAAGCACTAAGGATATGTTTTATATATCCCTTAATAATGACGGACTTTATTACAACTATTATGATACAAACAACAATTTGGTTCATAGAAATAAATTAATAAGTGATGTTGATATAAATTTTACCAAATATTCCTTTTCCATTGATAAAGATGATAATGTTTACTGTATTTACTGTGATAAATCTCTACAAATATTAGAATGTAAAAATAACTCTAAAATCTTTACCCAAAAAGAATCTATAACTTATAATTTCAAAAAATTTGGATTAGCCTTCCCTTATGTAAAATATATACATAATAACGCTCATATTTTTTATTATGTATTTAATAATAGCTCTACTAATACGTGTGCTCTTTTCCATCACTATAAAAACAATGATTATTGGATAGAAAATAAGATTGACTTTATTAACCATTTAGTATTAGATAGTTTTACTGTTCTATGGAATGAATCCGTACCAACTATATTTTATTTCAAATTAGTAAATGGTTGTGAAGAAATCTTTGCATCAAGATTTAACTCAGGTACTTTTTGTTGGAGTGACCCTATACAAATTACAAGCTCTGGTAAAAATAAAATCTATTTAGACATTATTAGAGACAGTATGAATTTTTATCATTTATGTTTTTGTGAATATATAAAAAATGGATATGTTGTAAGACACATAAGTGGATACCTTAATGAAAATAAGTTTAATATTGATACCTCTTCATATTTAAGCGAGCCTTCCACTTGTATGTATCCTTCCTTAGTTAAAACAGATAGCATTATTTCTGTATCTTGGGTAAACTTTAACAAGTTATTTACTTCTAGTTCCGATAACTTAGGTAAAACCTGGTCTCAATCTACTATAGATGAATCTTCTACAGAAGATGATTTTATTAGATCTGCATTTTATTCTAATTATGAAAAAGATTCAAAATATAATGTGAGTCATGTTTTTTCAACTCTCAATGATGTGGGTATTTTGGGAATTTAGCATCTAAAATTAAAAATTTGCAAAATAAAAATGTTGCTAAAAATAGCAACATTTTTTTATTCCCAAGGCACCGTTGGCCCCATAAATTCAGACCCGAGAATCTCCCAGGTGGGTGACCTGCTCGCAAATTTAAATTCCTTTATATAAATATAATGGCATCTTACTATTGCAAGACCCGATCTCCCGTATAGTGCATGTCGGTTGAATTTAAAGGATACCTGTCGCATGTCTCAGGAGTTTTTTCTTAATTTATATTTATTATAATACAAAAGTTAAAATAATTAAAGTAGTTTATTCTGTAAAAATTTTTAAATTTAAGATATTTTTACAATATTTTGTAATTCAACTTATGTAAGTAATCAAATCTTCTTCTACAATCCTGTATTTCATCAAATTTCTTTTTTTCTTTTGTTTTTATTTCTTCTTGATTTACTTTTACTATATTTTTTATTATTTGTCATTGCTTTGTTTACTTCCAAATATTCATCATAATCATCCACTGTATTTTCTTCTTCTATATCCTCTTCATCTACTTCAACACATTCATACTCTTTATCTTCACTTTCGTCTTCATCATCACCATCTAGACTTCTTAGCAAACTTCCTAATAATTTCAAGTTATTGATACTACCTAAGTTATTAATATCAGCAAGAGAACTTAAACTAAATCCTCCACCTTCTTCTCCATCTGGTAAAAATAATTCAGCAAATAAATCTATCATTTTTTTCATTTCAAGAGCCTTTTCCACAGACTGCTTTTTCTTTTCTGGAAAAACTTCTATTATTTCTTTTATCATCATATTTTTTTTATCTTCTTCATCCATACTTCTAAAAAATTCACTTTCATCTTCTTCGCTCAATATATTAATGTCATTTAATTTTTTTATTCCTTTTACTAAATCGAGAACACTCTCTAACTTTATAAGTATACTTCTTTCCTCTTTATTCATATACTTCTTCGTTTTTGTTATTATTTCCATTCCTCTATCTAAGTCTTCCTCGCTTAAATCCATTAAGTTGATACCTTTATTAACATCCGTCATATCAAACTTCAAAATATTTTTGATAGGATCATTCTTTTTCTCTCTAGTAGTATCTTTGCTTCGAGTCTTCTTTTTTATCTTT
This sequence comes from Terrisporobacter muris, assembly GCF_024621905.1. NCBI lineage: Bacteria > Bacillati > Bacillota > Clostridia > Peptostreptococcales > Peptostreptococcaceae > Terrisporobacter > Terrisporobacter muris. The sequence goes on along the minus strand of NZ_JANKBY010000099.1, from coordinate 366 downwards.
TTAATTTTTCTTACTTTTGGACCACTTCTCTGATTCTGACTACTTTTAGGACTTGGTTCAATAACTTCCATCTTTGTTGACTCCTCTGCAGACTTATTTGATTTATTTTTATTATCAAATAATGATACATTACCATTACTCAATACCATCATTGCAAGTATTAACAGTAAATTGTTCACACAAGTCACCCCTTAATATTACTACTCCTTCTTAATAAAATATGAATCCTAAACTATATGTGTTACATTTTAATCTACTAGTGAATATATATTTTTTATAAGGATTTATTTATCTTAATTAATTGAATTACCTTATTTACAAATTACTTCTATATATTAATACTATGAGAAAAATTCCATAGATATT
>NZ_JANKBY010000098.1:0-11256 GCF_024621905.1 Terrisporobacter muris | reverse complement strand
CTAAATTCATTTTTCAATAAACTTCCATATACAAATCTGTCAATATATGAAGGGTTTTCATTTTTTATTTTTTTTATAAGCAAAACAGCATCTTTCTTATTATTACTGCTTTCAACCTTATTGATAAATAAAACCTGTTCTCCTTTTGAAACCTTAAAAAGTCCATTTTCATTTAAAACAAGATTTTTAAGATATTCTAATTTTACTTTTTGTGATTCTTTATCATTTATAATATTTAAGAATTTATCTAATCTATGAATATTATTTTCATTAATTTCTAATCCTACGGAGCTAATATCCACTACTCCTATAATTTTAGTACTTTTATCATAAACAACAGGCTCATCATCCCGCCATCCTTTAAGAGGTTTTTCCTTTGAGCCATCACCTTCGATTAGCACTATGTCAAAATAAGATGCTATTTTGTCTAATGTTTGAGAATTTAAACCTTTTATCTTAGGCTTATTTTGCCCCAATTTACCTTCTATGTGACTTCCTATTACGTATACTCCTTTTTTACTTTTTTCTATTGTGTTTTTATAATTATCATCTTCTATTTTACTTAGCATAATTATCTCATCATAAAACTTCTCATCTGGCACATAAATATTTGTTGTTGTTGTGACTAACACCTTATAGTTTTTTCTAAGCAAAGAGGAAGCAGAGAACATCAAAGATGTTTTTCCCCCCGCTCCCACTATTGTAATTATATCTTTATTTTTTATATTAAAAGATTTAATCAAGTCCATTACTTTTCCATCATAGCCATAAATACTTTTTCTGGTGTCATAGGTAAAGTATTTAAGTTTATTCCAAGTCCATTGTAGATAGCATTTTCTATAGCTGGAGATGGTGTATTAACAACAACCTCACCTACAGATTTTGCACCAAATGGTCCTGTTGGCTCGTAACTTTCTTCAAAATCAACAATTATATTACCTACATCTTTTCTAGTTGGTATTTTATATTGCATAAATGTGTTAGATGCTAGCTCGCCTTTTTCAGTATAAACAACATCTTCATAAAGTGCCAAACCTATACCTTGAACTATTCCACCTTCTACTTGTATTTTTGCTAAGTTTTTATTTATAACAGTACCACAGTCAACTACTGCCACGTAGTCTACTATATCAACTTTTCCTGTTTCTTTGTCTATTTCAGTTTCCACAAATCCTGCTATAAATGGTGGAGGTGAAACTGGACTTCCATGAGTTGCATATCCTATTAATTGGTTTTTGTTAGGTCCCATAGTTACATCTACTGCCAAGTCAAATATTGATATTGATTTCTCTCCATCTTCAGATTTAACACAGTTTCCATAAAACTCCACATCTTCTTTATCAAGCCCAAGTCTTTCTGCTCCAAGTCTTATTATCTTATTTTTAAGTTCAGTTGCAGCTTTTACTACAGCCATTCCTGTAACATAAGTAGTACTTGATGCATAAGAACCTGGGTCATATGGTGAAGAATCTGTATCTGCTGAGTTTACTACGATTTTATCCATTGTAGTTTCTAGAACTTCTGCACACATTTGGGCAAGTATAGTATCACTTCCTGTCCCCATATCTGTAGAGCCAGTAAGTAATGTGTAGTTACCATCATCATTTAATTTTATTTCTATAGATGCAGTATCTATTCCTGCTATTCCAGAACCTTGCATAGTAAGCGCCATTCCCACACTTCTTACTTTTGTAGGTGAGATTTCTCTAACAGGATATTTTTCATCCCATTTTATTAATTCCTTACCTTTTTGAATACATCTATCTAAGGCAACACTTTTTAAGTGCTTATCATAAGCTGGAGATATTTCACCTTCTTTTATTATATTTTTAAGTCTAACTTCAACTGGGTCCATGTTTAATTTAGCTGCAACTTTATTTATAGTAGCCTCCACAGCAAAACATCCTTGAGTAGCTCCGTATCCTCTAAATGCTCCTGCCGGTGTTTTATTAGTATAAACTACATTTCCTTTAAATCTTGCAGCTTTTAGCTTTCCATACATAGGCATAGTTTTTTCTCCAACTAGCCCAAATGTAGTTGAAGCATGTTCACCATATGCCCCTGTATCAGATAGAGCATCTATATCTATAACTTTTATAGTTCCGTCTTTGTCTGCTCCAACTCTTACATTTAATTTCATTGCATGCCTAGATGTCGTACTTGTGAAAGTTTCTTTTCTGTCGTATATTATTTTAGCTGGTTTTCCAGTTTTTAAAGTAACTAATCCTGAGAATATTTCCACACAGGCAGTTTGCTTTCCACCAAAACCTCCACCTATTCTTGGCTTTATAACTCTTACTTTGCTTGATGGTATGTCTAGCGCTCTACTTAAGTGTCTTCTTACATGGAAAGGTATTTGTGTAGAACTTACTACAACTAATCTTCCCATATGATCTAAGTAGTTATAAGCTCTATAAGTTTCCATCATTCCGTGAGATTGCGCTTGTGTGTAATATGTCTCTTCCACAACTATGTCACATTTTGATAATTCTTCTTCTATATTCCCTTTTTCATATAAATGTTTAGAAGCTATATTTCTTTCTCTTTCCATTCCTATATCAAAGTTACAATGTAAGTCTTCTGTATGTACTATACTTTCATTGTCTATAGCTTTTTCCATATCCATTACTGGAGTTAATACATTGTACTTAACTTTTATCATTTTCATAGCTTTTATTGCAGTTTTTTCGTCTTTTGCTGCTATTATAGCTACTTCATCTCCCACATATCTTACTGTTTTATCAAGTATTAATCTGTCGTAAGGAGATGGTTCTGGGAATGATTGTCCTGCAAGTGTAAATTTATTTTGTGGTACGTCTTTGTATGTTAAAACACATTCCACTCCTGGTACCATCATTGCTCTTTTTGTATCTATTTCTTCTATTATTGCATAAGGATACGGACTTCTTAGTATTTTAACTACTAAAGCTTCCTTAGCTGCTAAATCATCTGTATATACTGGCTTACCAGTAGCTATTGACATTCCATCTATTTTTGCTATGCCTTTACCTACTATATTCATCTTACTTTACCCCCATATATGTCTTTATTGCTCTAAGTTGCCCCATATATCCTGTACATCTACATAGGTTTCCAGTTAAATAATGTTTTATTTCTTCTTCCGTTGGATTTTCTAATTCTTTTTTCATTGCGATTACTGTCATTATAAATCCTGGTGAACAAAAACCACATTGTTCTGCACCTTCTTTTACAAGTATCTCTGCAAATTCACTTGCCTCTTCTTGTAAACCTTCTATTGTTGTAATGTTTTTCTTGTTAGCTCTTACAGATAAAGTTGAACATGATAATGTTGGCTTTCCATCTATCCATATACTGCATAGCCCACAACAACCTGTGTCACAACCTCTTTTTACACTTAGATTTCCAACTCTTCTTAGAGTATCTACTAAATATTCGTCAGCTGTCACATCTATATCAACTTTTTTTCCATTTATATTCATTGTGATTAACATGATGATACCTCCATTAAAGCATTTTTAACTAATGATTTACATACAGCTTTTCTGTATTCTTTGCTAGCTCTCATATTTGAACCAAATACTAATTCTTCTGAGGCTATTTCACTTGCTTTTACTATATTTTCTTCATTTAATTCATTATTTGATAAAAACTCGCTTGCTTTATAAGCCACAGTTGCTCTTTGAGGTCTAGCACCTACGCATATTTTAAAGTTATTATCAGTCTTAGATACTGACATGTTTAATATTGGATAATCACTTCTTGAATTTCTCATACATTTATATACAGCATTTACATTGTTTTTCTTTATGTATAGTTTAACTAGTATATCTTTCTCATAATCTTTATTTAAGAATTCTTCCAATAACATTCTTCCACCTTTATATAGCTCTACTTCCGTTTCTAGGGCAAGTAAACCTACTATTAAGTCAGAAAAACCATATCTAGAGAATACACTTCCTCCAACAGTAACTACATTTCTAAATTGAACACCTATTATATCCCTAACTGATTTTGGTAAAACCCCATCAAAGTATTTATTTAATATAGGACTAACTTCCAAATCTCTAAGTGTTGTCATGGAACCTATTTCTATATAATCTGAACTTTCTTCTATAAGATTTAAATTTAAGGCAGATAAATCTATTCCAGTTCCTATTCTCTTTTTTCCCATTCTAAGGAAAGCACTTCCCCCTATAACTATATTGTTTTTTCTTTTTGTAAGAATTTCATAAGCTTCTTCAAGTGATGTGGGTTGCACTAATTCCATTAGTGTAAACATAATACTTCCTCCCATAAAATATATTTTGTCATTATAATTTAACCTTGTATATTATACCATAATTAGTTATTTTTTTCTAAACATTTTATTATTTTATCATAATAATGTTCGTATATTCCAGTATATTATTATTAAAACAAAAAAAAAGATGTATAAGAAAATTCTTATACATCTTTTTTATCTATTTTAAATTAAACAACATAATTCTCTGAGATTTAGTGAATTTTATGCAGTAAGCGCTTTATCTTCACATATTTCTTCTTTAGGTAAAACTATATTAAGTACTACAGCTAATATTGCTGGAAGTACTGTTTTAGATTCTCCAAATATTAATTGAATAGATTCTGGAAAAGCATCGAAAAATCCTGGAACATAAGCGACCCCTAATCCCAATCCTAATGATACTGCAACTATCATAGCATTTCTCTCACTTAATTTATCAGTTGTAATAAGTTTTATACCACTTACTACTATCATAGAAAACATTACAATTGAAGCTCCACCAAGTACACTAGCTGGCATTAAAGATATAAGTGCACCTACTTTTGGGAATATTCCTGCTATTATTAGTATGAATGCCCCTGTTGCAATAACAAATCTATTAACTATTTTTGTCATAGCTACTATCCCGACATTTTGGCCAAAAGATGTATTTGGTAATACACTAAATATGGCACCAACTAAGCTTCCTATACCATCTGCTAAAACTGCCCCAACTATTTCTTTTTCACTAGCTTCACGTCCTAGTCCAGAGCTTGCTATAGCTGTTGTATCTCCTATAGTTTCTACCGTTGAAACCATATATACAAATATCATTGCTATTATTGCATCCATATGAAACTCAAATCCAAGTTGAAATGGTACTGGTACTGATAAAAGTGCCGCCTGAGATAAGGAAGAAAAATCTATTTTTCCCATAGGTATGGCAACTATGTATCCTACAATTAATCCAATAAGTACTGATGATATACTAAGCATTCCTTTAGTATACTGTTTAAAAAATATAACAGTTATAAGTACGATTGTTCCTAATAATAAATTTGATGGTGAAGCAAAATCAGCTGCTCCAACTCCTCCAGCAAAATAATTAACTCCCGTTGGTAAAAGTGCAATTCCCATAGTTAAAACTACTATTCCTGTAACTACTGGTGGGAAATACTTTCTTATACGCTTAAGTACAAGTCCTCCAACTAACACTTGGAATATAGCTCCTATTAAACAAGCCCCAAGTATTCCAGACATACCATATTTTACACCAATTGCTGTAGCTGCTGGCACAAAACCAAAACTAGTTCCCATTACTATAGGTAACTTTGCTCCTACTGGTCCTAAAGGATAACATTGTATTAATGTAACTAACCCTGATACAAACATGGCACATTGTATTAATGATGCTTTAATTTGTGGATCTAGATTTAATACGTTTGAAATTATTATAAGTGGTGTAACATTCCCCACAAACATCGCTAATACATGTTGCAATCCTAGTGGTATTGCTTCTGTTAATTTCGGTCTCCCATCTAACTGATAAATAACTTTTTTGTTCATAAAAATTCTCCCATTATCATAACTAAAATGTTTATTTTAAAATTATTGTTCGTCTTTTCAGTTTAATTATATATGCTAATCCATTTTTTTACAAGTTTTTTTACGAACATTTTGTTATTTTTTTTATTTTTTATACGATACATTATCGTGCATTTTTCTCATAAATAAAGAAACCACCTCATAATGAAGTGGTTTTTAGTAAATAGACTAGTTGTATCATAGTTCTAACTTTTTATTTCTAATATATTATTCTTCTTGCTGTAACATAACCTTTAACATAATAAGATGTTGACATACTTTCATATCTTACACCTTTTCCAGGACTTGGTGAGTGAATAAATTTACCATTTCCAACATACATTCCAACATGTTTAATAGAATTTGTTCCGCTATTAAAGAATACTAAGTCACCTGCTTTTAAATTACTTTTACTTACATATTTTCCATTTTTAGCTTGATCTCTAGAAGTTCTATTTAAGTAAATTCCTGCTTTTTTATAAGAATAGTATGTAAGACCTGAGCAGTCAAAAGAATTAGGTCCTGCTGCACCATAAACATAAGGTTTACCTACTTGTGCTTTAACAGTAGATATTACTTTATTCAACTTAGAATTCGTTGTTGGTTTAGAAGAAGATGATGATGATTTATAACTTACTTTTATATCACTTGAATCACCTGAGTATACTTTTAAATAATCTGTGTATACATATCCTGTAGTTGAACTAGATAATTTTACCTTAGACCATCCATTTTTGCTTGATGAAATTACCCCAACAACACTATTTTTTTTAATTGTTTTCTTAATGCTATATTTAGTTGAAGCACCTGATCTTACATTTAGTGCTGAAACTGTAACCTTACCAACTTTCTTTATTGAATCTGCGGTACTTGTTGAACCTGAAATTTTAGTATATTTATCAGTAATATATCTTGTCTTTCCATTGTATTTTATTTTATACCATCCATTACTACAAGTAGATATATATTTAAGTTTCATTCCTTTCTTAACTTTTCCAACTAATGAATACCTTGTACTAGATCCACTTCTTACATTGACTCTATTTGCTGTAACTAGCACAGATTTGCTACTAGCCTCCACATTTTCATTCATAGCTATAGTTGGTATAACACTGGTTGCTAACATACCTATAGCCATTCCTTTTGAAATAGTTTTTGTATTTTTGTTAATAATCATATTCCAAACATCACCCCACTCTGTAACTATTTTGTAATTTTTGTTACCATTTTGTAACCTATTATATCATACCTTCCCTAAATATTTCTATATTTTTACAGAATAAATATTTTATTAACAAAGTTTTTGTTCAAATATATAGTAGAAGTATATATATTTTACATCCAATTAACTTTTTAATTCTATATATTTTCCATAAAATATAAGGGCATATCAAAAAAATGATATGCCCTTATATTAAGTTTATACACTATATATATCTGAAAATTCTATGTCACATCTTTCCACATGCTTACATTTTCTATCGTAATCATAATCATAATTCTTATTATCTTCTTCTTTTAACTTAATAGGAATAGTAAAGATAAACTGAGATCCTTCATTAATCGCACTTTTTACATACACGTTTCCACCATGCATTTCTACCAAGTTTCTCACTATAGATAAGCCTATACCACTACCTTCACATTTTCTGTTAAATGATTCATCTACTTGTCCAAATCTATCAAATATAAGATTAAGTTTGTCGCTTGGAATACCTACACCGCTGTCATTTACTGAAACTATTATTTCCTTTTCTGTTGCGTTGATATCAACCTCTATATTTCCACCTTCTGGTGTATATTTTATTGCATTTGATAAAAGGTTTAACATAATTCTTTCTATTTTATCTGGATCACAATAGGTAATTAATTCTTCAACATTGGTATCAAATATAAGATTTATTTTATTATTTTTTGTGTAATCTGCCACTGAGAGGGTTATATCTTCAATAATATTGATAATATTTTGATTAGATGCTCTAAGTTCATATGCCCCTATATCCATTTTACTTATGTCTATTAAATTATTTACTAATCTTAATAATCTATAGGAGTTTTGTTTTATATAATTAGTGTATTTTTTTAAATTTTCTAGATCTATATTATTTTGTTCAATATTTTTATTGATAAGTTGCATAGTGCCTATCAGTATATTTATAGGCGTTCTAAATTCATGAGATATATTTGAAAAGAATTCATTTTTTACAAGTTCTAGCTGAACGGCTTCTTCTAACCTTCTTTTTTCTTTTTCTATTTCCAACTCTCCTGTAATGTCTCTTGCTGCTGTAACATATATTCCTTGCTTAGAAATATACATACTACTCCATTCAAGATAAACGTAGTGCCCTTTTTTATGTTTAAATCGAACAATTTTTCTATCTATTTTACCATCTATATCTATTAATTTATCCTTCCTTAATTTCCTAAATCTCTCCACTTCTTCAGGATGAACAATTTCTTTCATTGACATTGATAGCAATTCTTCTTCACTCCACCCCAAAACATTATGCCAATTTGGACTTAGTCTTTTTAAATAGCCATCTATTCCCACAATGGATACCAAGTCAACACAAACATTTAAATATTGCTCCAATTCTTTTTCAGTATATTTACGCTTTCTATTTTCCACAAGTACTTGGTTTGAAAGCCTAACATTTTTAATTATCATAGCTATTTTAGTACATATATGTTTCATATACTCATCACTATTGAATTTAGGAGAATTGCCATTGCTATAGTTTAAGCTTATAATTCCAATAAACTCATCACTTAACTCTACGATATAGTTACCTAAATAATCTAATTCATCCATATAGATTTGTTTAGAAATTGGTTCATTACTTATTTTGGGATACACATTATTAAAATATTTTTTATTTTTATCTGAGTATATTTGAGCTATTGTACTTGGTATAAATCTTATATTTTCAAAATATTTATTTGAATTTTTTAGTTTTATAAATGGTGTTAAACCTTCTCTATTCTTATCATACATCAATATGGATAAACCATCTGCATTTGTATAATCAAGAATACGTTCTCCTATATTACTCAGTATTTTACTTAAATCCACATCATAGTATTCAATATCATTATAATCACTTTTAATTATTGTTCTGTTAAAATTTTTATATAACTCTTCTGATATTGTTTTTGATAAATTAATATTTTCAGTTGTTGCAACTATATATTTAGTTTTATTATTTTCATCATATATTGGAGATTTGTAACTTTTATACCACTGAATATCATTATTAATAACTAATTTTTCATTAAATATTTTAGGATTTTTATTCTCAATTACATCCCTGTTATTTAACTCAAACTCTTTATAAACCTCATCATCCCAATAATTATAATTATAACTCCCTATAATATCGTCTCTTTCTAAATTTAATATATTTGAAAAGGCTTTATTAACGTATAGATACCTTCCCTCTTCATTTATAACAAATGTGGAAATACTAATATTATCTAAAAGATCCTCTAGCATTTCCATAGTATATGGTTTTTCATCTACTTCTTTTCCTATGATAATAATACTTCTCTCATTATTTAAATTTTCTATACTAATGTTTGAATTAATTTTGACAAGTTCATTTGATTTTGAATAAAAGTCTATGTTTCTATTTGTTTCTTCTGATTCTATTAATTGATTTTCAACACTATTTTCTTCATTTTTTATGACTTCAAATATATGTAAATTTAATAGATCTTCCTTGTTGTAATTTAATCGTTTTAAAAAACTTTCGTTGCAAAAAATTATTTTCCCCTCATAATTTAGTACAACAATATAATCACTAACCTTATTGTATATTGATAACATTTTATTCCCCTCTTGCCAATTAATAATAGTTTATTTCCTTATATTTTTACTACATATTTTACCACATATTTCATTTCTCTGCATGTTTTTTATAAATTAAGATAAACATAATAGATAAAATGTAAAATCCTTTCAGTACAAAACTTTGCTAAGATACATCCATTGCACATTTTAAATTGTTAGAGTCATAAAAAAATAGAGAGTTATTAAATAATAACTCTCTATTTTTTTATGTTGTTAGATTTTTATAATTAAGCTTGTTTTCCAAAGTGTCTTTCTAATAATCCTAAGAATGCTTTACCATGTCTAGCTTCATCTTTACACATTTCATGAACTGTATCATGTATAGCATCTAATCCTAATTCTTTAGCTCTTTTAGCTATTTTTAATTTTCCTTCAGTAGCTCCGTATTCAGCTTCAACTCTTGCTTCTAAGTTAGCTTTAGTATCAGCAACTACAACTTCTCCTAATAATTCAGCGAATTTAGCAGCATGTTCTGCTTCTTCGAAAGCTATTCTTTTGTAAGCTTCTGCAACTTCTGGGAATCCTTCTCTATCAGCTTGTCTTGACATAGCCAAGTACATTCCTACTTCTGTACATTCTCCAACGAAGTTAGCTCTTAATCCTTCTAAAACTTCTTCATCTACTCCTTGAGCTGAACCTATTCTGTGCTCATCAGCCCATTTCATTTCACCTTTCATTTCTTCAAACTTTTCAGCTCCTACTTTACAAACTGGACATACTTCTGGAGCAGTTTCCCCTTCATGTATATAACCACATACTGTACAAACAAATTTTTTCATTTTTATATTCCTCCATAATTTTTATATAATCTAATTATTGTATACTGTTTAAATTTAATTTTTAATTATGATATATTAATACCACGTATTTTTCACTTTAAACAATTTTTTAATTTTTTTTATACTTTTATAATAAGTGTTTGTGATAAATCCATAAACTAAATCCCACCATTATGATAATCATGGTGGGATATTTATAATAATTTTGATCTTATTTATATATGTAATATGAATTATTAGTTAGTAGATGTTTGATCTTCATATGATTTTTCTTCACTATCACTAGATGATAATAAAACTACTCTAGCGACTACTGCATTTTCATCTATGTCTGATTTTAAAGTTATCGGAATCGATAAATCTTGTGATGATATAGTATCCCCATAACTTAATTCAGACACATCTATTTTTATACTTTCTGGTATATCTTCTGGATGACCTTGTAATTGTACTTCTGATACTATTACTTCTAATAATAAACCTTTTGATTCTAATAATCCTTGGCCAGTATAAACAGCCAGGACTTTTAATTTAATCGAATCTCCTTTTCATTTCTCTCATCAATATTAAATACTAAATTTTGCATGAAATTCCTTATTCCTTATTTACATATAGTTTTTATTTTACAACAAAAGTATAGCACTCTTTTGCTTGTAAATTGTTTTTTATTTTTCATTAGAATTCTAATTTGTAATTTGAAAATACTTCTCTAACTAATTTATTATTGATAAATTACTATTAATCTAAACCTTAAATATCTTATTTGTCCTTATTCTCAATGAATATTAAAATTTATTATT
>NZ_JANKBY010000097.1:0-11262 GCF_024621905.1 Terrisporobacter muris | reverse complement strand
GTATTTCCATTTTATCCGGATTCTTAGTCTTATTATTTATATATAAAATTTGTTTATTAAAATATTTATTATCACCAGGTATTTCAATTTCTATTTTCAATTCACTTTCTGTAGCTTCTAAAACTACCTCTTCATTCTGCATATAATTTTTGATAAAATCTCCAATAAATAAATAATGACTATCATTGTTTATATTAGGAAGTTCTACTGTGTCATTAACATTAGGATTATGTACTAAAACTTTATCACCCTTATATTCAATAGTTTTTCCTTGTAAATTTTTTGGCGACTTAACTTCTAATTTATAATAATCTGGTTTTGTATATGTGTGTTTAAAAATATAGGTTGTATTTTCCTTATTTCCTATAGCTTCTACTTTCGCAGTACAAGTATATGATGTAATTTTTGAAATTTGATTTTTAAAATCTTCATATACCTCTTCTTTTGTATATTCTTTTCTTCCACATCCAACATTACATAGTGTAATTATTGAAATAATTGTTATTAGTAATGTACACCACTTATTTTTCACAAAGTACCTCCTAATTTATATTTATTCATATGTTCATTTAAATATTTCTTATTTTTACTTCGTAATAGTTATAGCATTTGCAACAGCATAGTTCTCACTATGAGATATACTTACCTTTATTTCTAAAACACTATATTGTATGCATATTTGTTCCAAATTATTATAAGTTCTAACTACTGGCTTTCCTAAATTATTTCTAAGTATTTCTATATCTTTAAAATTGTAACCCCTTATACCCAATCCTAGTGATTTACTAATAGCTTCCTTTGCTGCAAAGTTACCAGCTATAGTTTGAGGGTTGTTTCCTTTTTGATTAAACATTTCTACTTCTCTTTCTGTAAATATTTTTTTTAGAAAATCACCTCTTTTATTCAATGCATTTTTTATTCTCTCTACTTCTATAATATCTGTCCCTATATCTAAAATATTCATATTTTCCTCCCATAAATTATCTTCTTTACAATTATATTACCTTATTATAAACAATTATATTATTGTTAATAATATTTTTATTTTTGTAAAGTAAAAAGACTAGGATCAATCCTAGTCTTTTTAATTAATATAATATTCTAGTTTTAAAGTCCTCCGACTTCATCATTCCACTTTGCAGACTCAGTTAATATAGTTGTTTTTTCTTTACTAACTGTCATGAAGCCGCCAGAAATTTGGCCAGATTTAAATTTTCCATCTTTTTTTATTCTTAATTCTCCATCAACTAGACCAGTTACAAAAGGTATATGATCTTTTAGTACAGCTCTATCCCCTTGTGTCGTTCTAGTTATAACCATTTCCACCTCACCTTGGTAGAACAGTTCTTCTGGAGTTACTATTTCGAGTTGAAATATGCTTGCCATGACCTATCTACTCTCCTTTGCCTTAGCAACAACTTCATCTATTGTTCCTGCAAGTAGGAATGCTGATTCAGGTAAGTCATCATGTTTTCCTTCTAATATTTCTTTAAATCCTCTTATAGTTTCTTTTACAGGTACATATTTTCCTTCTAATCCAGTAAATGCTTCTGCAACTGAGAATGGTTGAGAAAGGAATCTTTGTATTCTTCTCGCACGAGCAACTATAATCTTATCATCATCAGATAATTCATCCATACCAAGTATAGCGATTATATCTTGTAATTCTTTATATCTTTGAAGTATTGATTGTACACCTCTCGCTACTTCATAATGTTCATTACCAACTATTTTTGGATCTAGTACTCTTGAACTAGACTCTAGTGGATCAACTGCTGGATATATACCTAGAGACGCTATTTGTCTAGATAAAACTGTTTTAGCATCCAAGTGAGCAAATGTTGTCGCTGGCGCTGGGTCAGTTAAGTCATCCGCAGGCACATAAACCGCTTGAACAGATGTTATAGAACCTTTCTTAGTTGATGTTATTCTTTCTTGTAAGTTACCCATTTCTGTAGCAAGTGTTGGTTGATATCCAACTGCTGAAGGCATACGTCCAAGAAGCGCAGAAACTTCTGAACCTGCTTGTGTGAAACGGAATATATTATCTACGAATAAAAGAACGTCTTGATTTTGTTCATCCCTGAAATACTCAGCCATAGTAAGTCCAGATAAGGCAACCCTCATTCTAGCTCCTGGTGGCTCGTTCATTTGTCCGAATACTAGAGCTGTTTTATTTATAACTCCAGAATCTTTCATTTCATGATAAAGGTCATTACCTTCTCTTGTTCTCTCTCCAACACCAGCGAATACTGATATACCACCGTGTTGCTTAGCTATATTGTTTATAAGCTCTTGTATAAGAACTGTTTTTCCAACACCTGCTCCTCCGAATAGACCTATTTTACCACCTTTTAAATATGGTACTAATAAGTCAACTACTTTTATACCTGTTTCAAGTATCTCAGCAGTACTTGCTATATCATTATATTCTGGAGCTTGCCTATGTATTGGTAGTTGAGGTGCATCTTTTGGTGCTGGTGCATCATCAACTGGTTCCCCAAGAACGTTAAATATTCTTCCTAATGTCGCATCTCCAACAGGAACACTTATCGGTCTTCCTGTATCTACTGCTTCCATTCCTCTAACTAGTCCGTCTGTAGCACTCATTGCTATACATCTAACTGTATCATCACCGATATGTTGTGCAACTTCAGCAACTATTTCTTGATCTCCTAACTTTATAACTAATGCGTTTAATAAGTTAGGTAGGCTATTTTCACTATCAAACTTAACATCTAGTACAACACCTACGATTGATACTATTTTCCCTACGTTGGCCATTTCCTAACCTCCTTATTTTAGAGCTTCTACTCCACCTACTATCTCTGTTATTTCTTGAGTTACAGCTGATTGTCTTGCTCTGTTGTAACTTAATTCTAAATTAGATAGCATTGCGTCTGCATTATCTGTTGCTGAACTCATTGCAGTTCTTCTCGCAGCTTGTTCAGATGCGAAAGATTCTATTACACCATCATATATAATTCCAGATACATATTTAGGTATTATATGACCTAAAACAACTTCTGCCGATGGTACATATTGAACTCTAGCTCTTTTTGCAGCTTGCTCTTTTGTTTCCTTATTTTCTTCTTTTTCAAATGCTAACGGTAGCACTTTTAATAATTTTGCATTTTGAGTCAAAGGAGATACAAATTCTGTATATGCTATATATACTTCATCTATTTCACCCTTTTTATATAAATTCATCGCTTCATTTGCAAACTCAAGTGTTTCTTCATAATCACATTTTTCAACACTTTCAGCTGATTTTAAAATATCATAACCTCTTTTAGCAAAATATTCTGTTGCCTTTTTACCTATAGGCATGATTTTTTCATGTTTATTACCCATGTGATTAAGAGTTAATTTTATTATGTTTGAGTTATATCCTCCTGCTAGACCTCTATCACCAGCAACAACAATATAACATCTATTTTTTACTTCTCTTTGTTTTAAGAATACATTTCTAACGCCACGTGTATTTGTAGCTATATCTTTAACGGTATCATACATCGTTCCAAAGTACGGTCTGGCATTTAAAGCTCTGTCTTTTGCTTTTCTCATTTTAGAAGAAGCAACAAGTTCCATTGCCTTAGTAACCTGTTTTGTACTATTAACACTGTTGATACGAGTTTTAATCTCTTTAATTCCAGCTCCTGCCAATTAATTTACCTCCTTTGTTAAAAAGGATTACGCTTCAACAACAAACTTTTTCTTAAATTCTAATATTACGTTTGTTAAATCAGAAGAGAAATCTTCTGCTGCTAATATCTTTTTAGATACTTCTGGATAGTTATCATCTACAAATCTGAATAATTCTTTTTCAAATCTTTGTACATTACTTACAGGTATATCTTCTAAGAAATTATTTATAACAGCAAATATTATCATAACTTGGTTTTGAACTGCTATAGGGTCAGTTTCATTTTGTTTTAAAACAGCAACTATTCTTTCCCCTTGAGCAAGTCTTCTCTTAGTATCTTCATCTAAGTCTGATCCAAATTGAGAGAATGATGCAAGCTCTCTATATTGTGAGTAAGCAAGTTTTAATGTACCTGCAACTTTTTTCATTGATTTAATTTGCGCATCACCACCAACCCTTGATACTGATATACCAGGGTCAACTGCTGGTCTTACACCTGAATAGAATAATTCTGGTTGTAAGTATATTTGTCCATCAGTTATTGATATAACATTCGTTGGTATATATGCAGAAACGTCTCCTGCTTGAGTTTCTATGATTGGAAGTGCAGTCATAGACCCTCCACCTAGTTCATCTGATAATTTTGCCGCTCTTTCAAGTAATCTTGAGTGTAAGTAGAATACATCCCCTGGATAAGCTTCACGTCCTGGTGGTCTTCTAAGTAGTAATGACATTTCTCTATAAGCAACAGCTTGTTTACTTAAATCATCATATACTATTAGAACATGTTTACCATTAAACATGAACTCTTCACCCATTGCAGCTCCTGCATATGGTGCAAGGTATTGAAGTGGTGCAGATTCAGAAGCTGTAGCTGATACAACTATTGTGTAATCCATTGCTCCACCTTTTTCTAATGTATTAACTAATTGAGCAACTGTAGAACGTTTTTGTCCTATTGCAACGTATATACATATAACGTCTTTACCTTTTTGATTTAATATTGTATCTATAACTATAGAAGTTTTACCTGTTTGTCTATCTCCTATAATAAGCTCCCTTTGACCTCTACCTATTGGTATCATTGAGTCTATAGCTTTTATACCTGTTTGTAATGGTTCACATACTGACTTTCTTGCCATTATTCCAGGTGCTTTACTTTCAACAGGTCTAGTTTTATTTGTGTTTATAGGTCCTTTACCATCTATAGGTAAACCAAGTGGACTTACAACTCTACCTATTAAGGCTTCACCAACAGGAACTTCAACTATTCTTCCTGTTCTTTTTACTATGTCACCTTCTTTGATTCCTGTGTCATCTCCGAATATAACAGCCCCAACAACATCTTCCTCTAAGTTAAGGGCCATACCATATATTTCTCCAGGGAATTCAAGAAGTTCACTTGACATTACGTTTTCTAAACCATATACTGTGGCGATACCATCACCTACTTTAAGTACGCTACCAGTATCAGTCATTTCTATTTTATTATCATAATTCTTAATTTGTTGTTTAATTATAGAACTTATTTCTTCTGGTCTTAAGTTCATGGGTTCACCGCCCTCCTAAGAAATTACTTGAGAAAGTTGGTCTTTTATATTATCTAAACGAGTTTTTACAGATCCGTCAATTTGAGTATTTCCTAATCTTACTAAAACCCCACCTAATATACTTTCGTCAACTTTGTTCTCTAAAGTAACATTTTTATTATATTTTTTTGAAAGTTTTTCTTCTAACTCTTTAACCTTTTCATCAGTTAAAAGTATGGCACTTATTACAGTACCTTCGATTATATTATGTTTATCATTTAATAATTCTTTAAATGTTAATTCTATTGATTTTAAAGAAGATATTCTTCCCTTTTCAACTAATATTTTTAAGAAATTTTTTAAGTTATTATTTATTTTAGTATTAAATAATGTTTCTATTAATTGAACCTTTTCAGACTTAGCTACTAATGGTGATTTTAAAACATTATCTAAATCTTTATTATTTTTTAATATATCTACTACATTGTTTAACTCATTGTAAATTTCTTTAGTTATATTTTCCTCTTCACTTAGTTCGAATAGGGCTTCTGCATATCTGTTAGCTATTATATCTATCATTTAGCTTCGCCCACCTCTTCGATAAATTTGTTTATCATTTCCTCGTGTTTAGCTTGGTCAATATCTTTTTCAATTACTTTAGAAGCAGCAAGTATAGCTATGTTAGAAATGTCATTTTTAAGTTCATTCATAACTTTTTCTTTTTCTTGTGCTATATCTCTGTTAGCTTTATCTTTTAATCTAATTGCTTCTTCTTTAGCAGTAGATATTATTTCCTCAGACTTTTGTTCGGCCCTAAGAGTAGCTTGTTTTATGATTTCTTGTCCTTCATTTTTAGCAACTGAAAGTTTTTGTTCATATTCAGCTTTTAAAGCTAAGCCTTCATTTTTAGCTTGTTCTCCTGTAGCTATATCTGTCTTTATTGCATTTTCTCTAGCATCTATTATGTTTAAAACTGGCTTGAATAAAATTCTCTTTAGTATCCAAAATAAAACAATTGTATTTACTATTTGAATAGCTAACTCCCAAGTTATAGTTACTACTGGTTTAAAACCCATCTACTAATCCTCCTTTCCATCATCCATAATTATAGTTAGGAGATTAAATTTCCACTTCTCCTAACTATAAAATTTCCATACAATTCGTCTTCAATTCTATACCCATGGATTAGCAAATATAAGGATTATAGATATAACAAGACCATATATACCTGTAGATTCTGCAACTGCAGCACCTAATAACATTGTAGATATGATATCACCTTTTGCTTCTGGTTGATTACCAACAGCTTCTGCACCTTTACCAGCTGCATACCCTTGTCCTATCCCAGCTCCTATACCTGATATAACTGCTATCCCTGCTCCTATTGCAGAACCTGCGATTGCTATAGCTTGACCTAATTCCATAATTTAATCCTCCTTAAATTTTAACTTTTTATAATTGTTTTTTGTTTTTATTCTAATATGCCAATATGTAATTTGCATATATTTTTACTCTGTTGCATTTGAAACAAATACCATTGTAAGCATTATAAATATAAATGCTTGTAAACATCCTGCAAATAAATCAAAGTAGAAATGTAATGGTACTGGTATTACTAATTGTAAGAATGGAATTGAAACATTTGGTATCAATGATGATATAAATGCTAATAATTGATAAAGTAATCCCATTATTACTGTTCCTCCTAAAATATTACCAAATGGACGGAATGTAAGTGATATTGGTCTAGCAAATTCACTTACTATATTAAGTGGTAATAGTAACGGAACTGGCTCTAATAAACCCTTAAAGTATCCTGGTCCTTTAGCTTTAACCCCTTCATAGTAAATTAGGAAGCAAGTAATTAAAGCCCAGGCTAAAGTTGTGTCTACATCAGTAGTTGGAGACTTAAAACCTAACAACCCAATCAAGTTGGAACATACGAAAAAAAGAAACAAAGATCCAATATAAGGTAACATATTTGGCATTCTTTTTTCTACATCATTCCCCATATTTCCATGAACAAGATTTCTAAGTGATCCAACGGCATACTCTAACATTATCTGTTTTTTTGTAGTTGGTACTGGCTTCAAATTTCTTGTTAATAAAAAGGCTATTATAATTAATGCAGCCATGATAATCCAACTAGTTACAATAGTTTCACTAATTTTAAAACCATTTGCAAATGTAATTAACCATTGTGTATACTTCACTTATTTATACCTCCTTTCTCGATATCCTCGATATTATCAGTTTTTTTATAAATATAACAATCTGAGTACTTATTAATCCTAAGACTGTTCCTATAACATTTATATTAGGGTTTTTTACTGAAACGAATACAACTGCCGCAACAATAAACATCCTTATTAAGTATCTAATTCCAGAATAAGCTTGAGCCTTTCCTGGAGAATAATCTACTGCTTTTTCCATAGTAATAGCTAATAGTCTAAAATTAAGTATTGCTATTATACTTCCAAAAACAACTCCCAATATTATGTGAATTGGTTCTTTTGATATAATAAATGATATTAATCCTACTATTACAGCGTAAACACATATTCCCTTCGAAACTTCATTAACTTCTTGTTGTACCTTTATATCCATAAATTTCTCACTTCCTTTTTGTGTATCCAATTACAGTTTTATATACAGACATAAAAGCCCCACCAATTCCTAATACTAAAAAAATTAATGTGAAAATAGGGCCTGTATTTAGTTTAGTATCTATAAATTTGCCTATAAAAAAACATCCAAATATTGAAACTAGCATCATAATACTTAATTGACTTAATAAAGAAAGTGCTTGTGCTATTTGTGCACCTGTACTTTTTTTCTTATTCATTTAATTTATATGCCTCTCTATATTATATATAGTTAAACATAAGGAATCTATCAGAAATAATAGATTCCTTAAAATATACTATTTCGTACCGAATAATCTATCTCCAGCATCTCCTAATCCTGGAACTATGTATCCATGATCATTTAGTTTTTCATCTATAGATGCCACATATATATCTACGTCATTGTGATATTTTTGTACTTCAGCTATTCCTTCTGGAGCTGCAACTAGGTTAACTAATTTTATACTTTTTGCTCCATTAGCTTTTAGAACATCTATAGCAGCAACTGCCGAACCACCTGTTGCAAGCATTGGATCAACTACTATCATTTCTCTTTCATCTATGTCTTGCGGGAATTTACTATAGTATTCCACTGGCTTTAATGTTTCAGGATCTCTGTAAAGTCCTAAGTGACCAACTTTAGCTGCTGGTATTAAACTTATAAATCCATCAACCATTCCAAGTCCTGCTCTTAATATAGGTACTATTCCTAATTTTTTCCCTGATATCATTTTTTGAGTAGTTTTAACCACTGGTGTTTCTATTTCAACATCTACTAATTGTAAATCTCTTGTAACTTCGTAACCCATTAACATTGTTATTTCCGTTAATAATTGTCTGAAATCCTTTGATCCAGTCTCTTTATCTCTCATTATTGTTAATTTGTGTTGTATCAGCGGATGATCCGTAACTATAACTTTACTCATCTTTGTTTAAACCTCCTATTTATTGTGATTTTTTTCTATGTCAATTATCATATTAACTCTTCTTAAATGTCTATCACCTTCAAATTCTGTATTAATCCAAGCATCTACTATTTCTAATGCAAGACCTTTTCCTAATACTCTTTCCCCTAGAGATAACATATTTGCATTGTTGTGAGCTTTAGACATTTTTGCAGAAAAAACATCTGAAACAACAGCACATCTTATACCAGGAACCTTATTTGCTGCTAAAGATATCCCTATGCCTGTTCCGCAGCACACAATACCATAATCTACTTCTTTTGAAATAACTGCATTTGCAACTTTCTCCCCATATATGGGATAATCAACCGAATCTTTTGAATTATTTGTTCCAAAGTCTATACATTCTATTCCTTTTGACTCTAGAAAATTAATAATTTCTGATTTTAAATTGTATCCTCCATGGTCACATCCTAAACCTATTCTCATAATTAGAACTCCTTGTTAGTATGTAAAGTAATTATCTTTTAAATCTGATAATTATTTCAATTACATCGTATTTTTTATGTTTGATTTTTTTTTAACTAGTTTATTTAATTATACATAATTTTTTATCAATACTCCATAGAAAAGCATAACTTTTTTAAATATTTTATTAGTTTTCGCTTGATTTTTATTCTGAATTTTCTAAATTTACCAAATTTTGTAATATTTTTGTTTCAAAATTTCATTATAAGTTTTATAATAATTATATTTTTAACTTTCCAAAGCACTATGCTTTAATTATTTTATATCCCGCAGATTTAAGTAGTCTATTCATTATAGCCCTACCAACACCACATCTCGAAAACTCTTCTGTATACACTATGTCATAATTTTCTTCATCTGCAGTAATAAGTGCATTAAATAAATTTGATGCAACTTCCTCCAAATTTTGACCTAATACTATAGTATTACATTTATATTTATTTTTATTTTGCTCTAAGCACATTACTGCACATTTCAAACCTTCTTTTGCATTATTATTAGATAATTCATTTACTTTTTTTATAACATCATCTATATGACCTGATACAATATATACATCTGCATTTGGTGAATAATGCTTATATTTCATTCCTGGGGCCTTAGCTTTTATATTATCTTCTTTTTTTTCTAATGCTGGATCTATATTTACCTGTCCAATGACGCTTTCTAAATCTTCTTTTGTCACACTTCCCGGTCTTAATATGGTAGGTACATCATTAGTTAAATCTAGTACTGTAGATTCTAGACCAAATGTACAATCTCCACCTAAAATAATTCCATCTACTCTATTATTCATTTCATCGTATACATGTTTTCCTTTAGTAGGCGATGGTCTTCCTGATATATTTGCTGATGGTGCCGCAATTGGTAAGTTTACTTCTTTTAATAATTCCTTTGCTATTGGGTTTGATGGCATTCTAATACCAACAGTATCCAATCCACCACTTGTTATATTTGGTACTATATCTTTTTTCTTTAATATTATAGTTATTGGTCCTGGCCAAAATTTATCCATTATTATGTGCGCTTTTTCAGATATATCTGTTGCTAATTCATCAACTTGTTTTTTGTCATATATATGTACTATTAATGGGTTATCACTAGGTCTTCCCTTTGCTGCATATATTTTTGATGTTGCAGTATCATCTAAAGCATTGGCCCCTAGACCATATACTGTCTCTGTTGGAAATATTACTGTATTTCCATTTTTCAATATTTCTGCCTGTTTTTTTATTTCCTGTTTATCTATGTCGTTTTCATCAATTTTACTTATAAGTGTCATTATCTTTGCCCCTTTCTCTATATAAATCTATATACAATATACAATTATTGTTCCTGCTAAAAAGCCAATTATACTATATATACTTTTTGATTTTGGCATTATTTCATCTAACACTACAAATAACATAGTTCCTGCTGCCAAAGATAAAAATACTCCTATTAAAGATTTAAATATCCCTGCAAAATATACACCTAAAAAACTACCTATTCCCATAGGTATTCCCGCAATAAATGTAAATAAAATTATTTTTTTAGCAGGTACTTTAGCACCAACCAAACTAAGAGCTGTTGCTAAACCTTCTGGTATGTTATGTAATGCAATTACTATAGCAAGAGTAATTCCTAGTGTTTCTGCCGATATAAAAGATGAACCTATTGCCAGTCCCTCTGGCAAATTATGTAGTAGTATACTTATAAATATTAAGTATCCCGATTTCATGTCTCCAGCAAAATCTAATCTGCTTTTTATAAACATTGTTAGTAATACTCCCATAAAAGTAAATACTACTGTATAAATTATGCCGCTTGATTCCATTGCCTCTTTCATTAAGTCAAAAACTACTACAGCTAACATAATGCCCCCGGAAAATCCCATACAAAAATTAAGGTACTTGTCTACTTCTTTTCTAAATATTGAAGATAGTATTCCACCAATTCCTGTACCTAATACTCCAGCCATTAGTCCTATCAACGTGACTTTTAGTATCATTTATCCAATTCACCCCATATTTATATTTTAATATATC
>NZ_JANKBY010000096.1:0-11288 GCF_024621905.1 Terrisporobacter muris | reverse complement strand
TCAAAATCAAGTAATCATTATATAATAATTACTATAAGAATTTGGAGGTACGAAATGAGATTGAAAAATTTACTTCACTATAAAGATTTTCATTCAGATGATATCATATTTGATTCTTTAATAAAAAGTACTGATGATGAAATACTTAACTATGTAATTAATGTTACATCAGATTTATTAAATGGAGTTTTTTTAGCTGATGATTTTAAAATAAACTCAAAAGAAAATCTAATTAGTTATGAAGAAAGAGAACTCGGAGAATTAGCTACATATATAGGTATAACACCTTTTGTACAGTCTACTTTAGCAAAAGGAACTAATTGGCAAGAAAAAGCAACTTCTTATTTAGAGTATTTTATAGGATATATCATTGGAACAATAGATAAAGAAGAATTTTTAGGTAATTTAATAGAAATGAGAGAAGTATTAAATATGTCTAATAAATTTTATACTGGATTAGTTATTTACTTTGGTGAAAATAAAGAATTTATTATTAATGGTATATTAAATAAATTACAATTTTAATTATTATTTATAAGAAAAGCACTACTAAATCGTAGCGCTTTTCTTATATAACCTTATTCATTGTCCCAAAAATTTTCACATAAATGCTTAATATCATTAGGCTTTTTTATTCTTACATAAGGATTCCATTCCTGAGGAAAAAGACTTTTATATCTATAAGTTGAATATCTATTATCTAAAAGTAAAATCACACCTCTATCCTTAGATGTCCTAATACACCTTCCAACAGCTTGAAGTACTTTTATCATTCCTGGATAAACATAAGCATAATCGAAACCCTTGTTGTTCTCATTCAACTGTTCTTTTATTATATCTCTTTCTCTGTTTATTTGTGGCATGCCAACACCAACTACAATAACACCTATTAGTTTATCTTCAGTTAAATCTATCCCTTCTGAAAAATGACTTCCCAAAACACAAAATCCTACATTAGTTTCTTTGTTATCATTATTAAACAAAGCTAAGAATTCTTCTTTCTCTTCCTCACTCATATTATTTTCTTGAATAATTACATTAAGGTCTGCATATTTATCTCTAATTTTTTCATAAACCAATTCCATATATTTATATGATGGAAAAAACACCATATAGTTTCCATCTTTACATTCCACACAGGCTTTAATATACTATACTATATCTTCCGCTGTATCTTTTCTTTTATCATATGTTGTTGAAATATTATCACCTATCATCAATAATCTATTTTTCACATCAAAAGGACTCTTTAAATTTATTATAAAATCCCCATCCTCGCTACCATAAATTTCTTTATAATAATTTAATGGTGTTAAAGTTGCCGAAAAAATTGTTGCAGATTTAGATCTATTTATTTTTTCTACAATTAAGTCCGAAGGGTTTGCACAAAATAATTTTATATTAATTCCCAATAATTCATCACTATATATGGTTTTGTAATTATTATCATAGAAATTTGAAATAGATATGAATTTATTAACCTCAAAATATAAATCTAGCAAATCTGAATTTTCTTCATTTGATCTTGATAAATATTCATCCATAAACTTCATTAAAGTATTAAACAGTTCTAGTAATGCTTTAGGCAATTCATTTTCAACCAGATATTTTTCTTTCATTACATCTAATACTTTTGACTTTTCTAAAAAATAACTTTCAATTTCTTTTATTAAATTTAATATCCTTTTGTCTTTTTTGCCTATTATTTTTTTCATTTTTATAAAAGTATCTTGATTTATTTCGGCAGAGTACATGTTCCTACTTCTATCTAGTAAATTATGTGCCTCATCTACAAGAAAGGTAAAATCTGTTTTTTTCACATCAAAGTATCTTTTTAAATAAACTCTAGGATCAAATATATAATTATAATCACAGATAACTATATCACTAAACATAGTTAAATCTAGACATAACTCAAACGGGCATAGTTTATAGACTTCACTTATTTCGTCAATATTTTTTCTGCTAAAATCATCATATTTATTTAAAATTTCCTTAAGTGCATTATTTATTTTATCAAAATAGCCCTCAGCATAAAGGCAGTAATCTGGATTACAGTTAATTTCAGACATCTTGCATATTTTTTCTTTTGCAGTTATTGTTATACTTCTTAAATTTAATTTTTGTTTTTTCATCAGTCTTATAGTGTCGTTTACTACTTCTCTTGTTATAGTTTTTGCTGTAAGATAAAATATCTTTGAAGTTTTTTCTTCTCCCATTGCTTTTATTGCAGGAAAAAGTGTTGATACTGTCTTACCTGTACCTGTTGGTGCCATAGCAAAACATTTTTTGCTGTCTACTATACTTTTATAAACTCTTACCGCAAATTCCCGTTGTCCCTGCCTATATTCTTCAAAAGGAAACTTTAAGTTTTTAATGGATTCATTTCTTATTTCCATCCATTTTTTCTCCATACTGGCCCATGACTTATATTCATTAATCAGTGCAAAGAAAAATTCTTCTAATTCACATATTTTGAATTTTTGTCTCAGTATCCTTGTAGATTTATTTTCTATATTATAATAAGTTACTTGTAAATCTATATTGTCCAAGCCATTATGAATACAATACATATATCCATAGCATTTTACCTGAGCCCAATGAAGAGGATTAGTATTCTCATCTATTAATAGTAAATCTTTTGTCGTAGTTTTTATTTCATCAATTATAGTTTTATTATTTTCAATTAAAAGTCCATCCATTCTGCCTTCAACTTCTATTTCAATTTCATCAAAAGAAAAAGTATGTTTTATAGATACTTCTGAGGTATATTCATCCCCATAAGATTTTTGTACTCTTTGATGTCCTCTAATTCCTTCAATGGCCTTTATATTTCCTACAAACCTATTGTCTATACTACCCTTTTTCATAATAAGCTCTACTAGGATTCTCACCGATATTTTTATTTTTTTCATAATAACGTCCTTATTCATTTTTTTATAAGTGTTTCTCTTATATCTTATTATATACAAATTTACTATAAATTTAAAACTATCACAAATTTATTAATAAATGTAAATTTGAGTAACATCTAAGAGTATTATGTCATATTATAGGATATAGGCATTAAATAAATATGTCTTAATTTTATTACAAGGGAGGACAGTGAATTATGAATAAAGATAAAAACTCAATCAATAAAGCT
Source organism: Terrisporobacter muris (assembly GCF_024621905.1). Classification (NCBI taxonomy): domain Bacteria; kingdom Bacillati; phylum Bacillota; class Clostridia; order Peptostreptococcales; family Peptostreptococcaceae; genus Terrisporobacter; species Terrisporobacter muris. The sequence continues at coordinate 8,143 of NZ_JANKBY010000096.1, read as the reverse complement.
AACTCTTCAAGTATAAATACTTCTAACGCTTCTATTATAGTTCAATTTGCTGTTTATACTAGCGAAGAATATCTATCTACCTTGTTAAATACTCTTGAAGAAAATAACTTAAATATCGCTGCATATTATATATCAGCGGATAATAAAAAGCTAAAATTTGTGTTTATTGTTGGTGAAGATAATGTCCAGTCTTCAAGTGATGTAAATATTACAAGAAATATCTTAAAACAAAATAGATTTAAATTTGATGAGACAAAGGTAGTAAGATTATCAACATCCAATAATGTAGGTTTACTTGCATATCATTATAATGAATTAATTAAAACTTTAACAGTTTATAATTCTTATATTGGAGAAGATGGAAGTATTATATATGAAACTTGTTGTCCAACTAAAACATTGAAAGTAGTAAACGAATTAGCTTAATAATAAAAGTTTGCTTTGCTTAAGCGATTACGTCGGTGAATTACTTTATGTCACAAAGGTGGAAATTAAAAAAGTGATGAATTATTTTTTAATTCATCACTTTTTATTGTTTATAATTAATTATGCTGTTTCCAACTTATAAAAATCATAAAATTTTTCTTCTTTTTTTATTAAATCATCAAATCTACCTTTTTCAATTATTTTACCATCTTCCATAAAAATTATCTCATCATATAAACTTAATAATTCTTCGCTCATCTTATGTGTAATAGTTATTAATGTAAGATCATCCAAATTTAATAATTTATTTTCAATATCATATCCTGTTTGCATATCTATGGCAGATGTCCCTTCATCTAAAATAAGTATTGGTGTTTGTTGAATTAAAGCTCTTGCTATTGCTATTCTTTGTCTTTGTCCTCCAGATAAGTTATTACCATTCTCACCTACCAAATAATCTAATCCTTCTTCTAACTCATTAATAAATTTATCTGAACCACTTAGTTTTAATATTTTATTTATATTGTCATTGGAAAAATCCTTATATAAACAAATATTATCTTTTATATTTTTATCAAACATATATACATTTTGATGAATAATAGAAATCATCTTATTAATTTTTTCTATATCTACACTTCTAATTTCTTTGTTATCATACTTAATTTCTCCACTATAATCTGCATAGTATCCAAGAATTAATTTCGCTAAAGTTGACTTTCCACAGCCACTAGGTCCTACAAGGGCATACTTTTTATTTTTATTTATTGTTAAATCTATACCATCAAGAATATGTTTGTTATCTTCATATGCAAACTTCACATTACTTACCTCTATAGCATTTTCAAAGGATGGATTTTCAGTTCCTATAAAAGTACTATCTTTATAATTTGATATATCATCTAATCTTTTTATTACAGAAGTCATAGAAGTAATTTTTGGAACATAACTCATTATCATAATAACAGGTTGAATAAAACTTCCCGATAGTTGGACAATCGCAATTAATGTTCCCATAGTTATATTTCCTTTTAGTACTAAATAAGCTGATAAAAATACTGCAACAAATTGAGTTCCCATACCAAGTAATTGTGATAAAGTCTCGTTTATTACTAATAATTTATCTGCTTCAAATTTAGTCTTTGCTAAATCTATATTTTCTTCTTCAAATTCTTTAAAAGCATCTTTTTTCAAATTATAGGATTTTATAATATCGTATCCACTAAGCATATCCTTGATTACAGTAGTAAATGATGTTAATTTATTTGAAAGATTCATCTGCTTGCTTTCTAGTTTTTTTCCAAAAATACTTGGTACTATAAAAATCAGTAACATACTTAAAAACAAGCAACCAGTTACCAATGGACTTAAATATAATAATATTCCTATTGTTGCTAAAAATGCCACTGAAAATTGTAAAACTAGCAACAAAGAAGTAATATAATTTTCTTCTACTAGTTTAATATCGTTAGTTAGTGCTGATATGTAATCTGCCGTATTTTTAGAATTAAAATCTTTGTAGTTATGATTTATTATTCCAAAAAATATTTTACTTCTAAGTTCTTTTGTTACATTTCTAATAAACATTTTGCTAAGTATATCATAAATAAAATACAATAATCCCATAAATGCACAATAAATAAGAGTAAAAAGCAATATTTTTTTAAACCCTTCCATATCTCCATTCATAACTTTGTCTATAGTAGATTGTAATAATAATGATACACCTACCATAGTTATTGACGATATAACGCTAAATATTATTGTAACAATCAATAATAACTTATTCTTTTTAATACAATCCTTCATATCTCTTCTCCCTCCGTCATTATAATAATTAATCTAACTTTTTCTTAATTTTATGATTATTAATATGCATATGCAATATAACTAATAAAAAAATAATTACAACTATATCTAAATCTATAATTGTAATTATTTCTTTATACATTTGTTCCCCCCAGTCGCAATAAATTACTATTATTCAACATTACTTCCTCTCTAAATTATATACAAATGTAGGTCAAAATGTATTACGAAATTTATTACATATGATTTTCAATATAATTAAATACTTAATTAGGTAAAATAAACTAACTATTTTTATATAAAAAAGCAGTTTTGACAACTAGACTTACGTTCTCAAAACTACACTTTGTGTATTCATTTTATCATATTTTAAAATTTCATTGTAAGTAAAACTTTCATTGTATCAACTTTAGAATTTATTAAAATCTGATATTATATTTATTTAAAACTCTATAAAAATAACGCCCTACAAAGGACGTTATTATATATATTAAGTTCTTATTTTCTAGCGAACATTTTTTTTGATTTTATTTGTGCTATTAAGTTTAATGCATATCCTACTACACCTATAACTATGAATGCTATACAAGTAGTTTGTAGTCCTAATTTGCCAGATAATACAGCGAAAAGTAATGCTGATATCGAACTACCTAAAGCGTAAAACATACCTACCTTAGCCATTTTTATAGTACCATCTTTAGTTCCAAATACATCTGAAGGCATAAATGCTGGCCCCGATGTTATTGTATATATTGTTAAACCTGCAAGTACTGGAACTAAAAATCCTATAGCACTTCCTTCTGGCATAAATGCCATTATTGCTAATGATGCTATTGTAGCTACTCCTGATAAAACCATAGGCATAAATGAACCTAATTTATCAAATAATTTACCACCTGCAACATTACCTACTAAGCAAGATACACCGAATACTGAACCTGCTATACCTAATTGAATTGTTGTAAATCCTTTAGTTACTAATACTGGTATTGCTTGTGTTGATACACCAACAACTGCGAAACATAATAATAATGACCCCAAGCAGAACATCCAAAATATCCCATTTTTATTATTTTCTTTATCAGATAAACCTTCGAAAGCTTGTCTAGTCGCTTTAACTTCACCTTTTTTAGATCCTTCTTCTACTACTAACTCTTCTTGCTTAGGGAATCTAACAAACGCTAATGCTAGAGGAACGCCTATAACTATCATAGCTATGCCTAAGTATATATAAGTTTGTCTCCAACCTACATTATCTAATAAGTTAACTACTATTGGTTGTAAGAATACGTTACCTAATGATCCTCCAGCTAAAGCTATACCTAACGCTGTACCTCTACCTTCACCTGGGAACCAACGAGCCATCATTACTGGTAATGATAAACCTGTAAATAGTATTGTACCCACTTGAGTAAAGAATGCACTTACATTGAACATTAATGAATTTTGAGCTAATCCATAAGATGCAAATGATAAACCTGCTATAACTAAACCTACAATGTAGATATATTTTATTTTAAATTTGTCATATATACCTGTTATCATTGGATTGAATAATACTGGTATTGTTCCTGATAGGTATAATAGTGTAAATCCTACTTCAGATACAACTCCTGATTGAGATACTGGAGTTTGCATTTGAGACTGTAAGTTCATCGCTATACAGTATGGTATTGCTTGTATTAACATACATATAAAAACTATAAAATTCCTTTTCTTTTTGCTTGCTTTTGATAATTGTTGTAAATCAACTGATCTTTGTTCCATTTTATAATTCCTCCTATTTAATTTTCTTTATCCAATTAGTATAAATAAGTCGGTTATTTAATTTTCCAACCTCTATTACTATAAATCTAATTCAATCTTTTTTCATTAGACAATATTTATAATTTGTCGAAAAATGCAATTTTTATTAAGTTTTATATTTTTTCTAAATAATTTTTCTAAATTATGTAGTATGAATTTTATTTCAAAACATTTTAGTATTACACAATAAAATCATTTTTTATTTTTCACATAATAAAAAAGTACTATGACTTTTAGTCATAGTACTTTTTTATATTAAATTATTCAGCTCTTGGCGAAAACATTTTCTTTGATTTTATTATTGAAAATCCATTTAATATATATCCAACTAACCCTATTACTAAAAATATTAAACATGTTGTTTGTAGTCCAACACTACTAGATAATGCCGCAAATATATAAGCTGCAAATGCACTTCCGGCTGCATAGAACACCCCTACTTTAGCCATTTTTTGAGTTCCATCTTTATATCCAAATACATCAGCTGGCATAAAAGCTGGTCCTGATGTAAGTGTATATATAGTTAATCCTGAAAGTATAGGAATAAGGAATCCTAATGAACTACCCATTGGCATAAATGCCATTATAAGTAATGCTAATGTTGTACTTATGGCTGAAAGTATCATTGGTTTAAATGAGCCCAACTTATCAAATAATTTACCTCCACCTATGTTTCCTATCAGACAGGCTAGTCCATAAGTTGATCCAGCTAGTGCCACTCTTGAACCTTCAAATCCCTTTATACTTAATACCGGTATAGCTTGTGTTGATACTGCTACAGATGCAAAGCATAATAATAAAGCACCTATATTAAAAGTCCAGAAATATTTATTTTTCATATTCTCTTTATCAGATAGACCTTCATAAGACATTTGTCCAATATCTTTTTTATCTAAAGCTTCAACTTTTGTAACTTCTCCAGGTTTAGGGAATCTAATAAATAACAGTGCTATAGGTATACCTATAGCAATCATGGCTATTCCTAAGATGATATAAGTTTGTTGCCATCCGTATCTTGCTAATAAGTTAACTACTACTGGTTGTAAAAACACATTTCCTATAGAACCTCCAGCTAAAGCTATTCCTAGGGCTGAACCTCTACCTTCTCCTGGAAACCAGTGTGACATCATTATTGGTAATGATAATCCAGAGTAGAATATTGTACCTACTTGATTAAAGAAAGAACTAACATTAAACATTATTGAGTTTTTAGCTAATCCATACGATGCGAATGCTAATCCGCCTATAATTATACCTACAACATAAATATATTTTATATTAAACTTTTCATAAAAAGTAGCAAAATAAGGATTTAAAAATACTGGAAGCGTTCCAGAAAAATATAAAAGCGTAAATCCAACTTCAGATACAACTCCTGATTGAGATACTGGTATTTGCATTTGACCTTGTAAATTCTGTGCTATACAATAAGTTATTGATTGTATTAATAAACATATAAATACAATAAAGTACTTTTTCCTTTTCTCTTCTTTAGAAACTTGTTGCATAAAAAAACCTCCTACATATTTTACAAAACCTATTATTTTTATGTCTAATCAAAAATTTAAACATTTCTCAACTTTCAGTGCAAAACTATTCTATTAGACGACGTTGCTTAAAATCTTATATTAAATGTACATAAAATAAGATTTCTATCAATATATAGGTTTATTTGTATTATATTATTCGATTTTTTAATGATTCTTATGCAAGGCTGTTCTTAAATCTCCTCCAATTAATCTACTAACTCTAAAAACTATTATTTCTGGATTTACTTTCATAAATGAGTCTACCCAATCTAAGGTAATTCCAACGAATGCATATTTATAAAAGTTAGCAATAAAATTTTTTTCTTCTTCGCATATATTTATTCCCTCTGATTCATCTCTTATAAACCTTAATATTATACGATAAAAAACATTATATAATATTTCATCTAATTTACTTCTTCCTATAGATTGAGATATACTTATAATCATTCTTTTTTCATTTAATACAGATTGTAAAATTGTATAATATACTTTTTCCCACTTATATACAAAATTATTATCATACTCAATGGGATTTTCAAATATTTTATCTAATTCTACAAAAAACATATATTCTAGCAATTCATAAATATCATGAAAGTGATAGTAAAAGGTTTGTCTATTAATATTACAGTCATCAACTAACTGTGTCACCGTTATTTTTTCTAATGGTTTTCTCTTTAATAGGTTCTTTAATGATTCAGCAAGAATTCGTCTTGTATTTGCCATTTATCTGTTACTCCTTATATTATTTAAGTCAATTTTTTTCATAATTCTAATTTTGCATTATATATAATAATTACAATTTTTGAATAAAAAATATAGTTATAATATATCCCTTTTTCTATTTCTAATAACCATTCATCTGTTATAGCATTTAACCACTTGTTTTCTAAGTAAATATATAAACTAATAATAAAAGGAGACTCTATAATAATTAGATGGATAATAATTGGTCAAGTACTATATCTAATTCATTTGCTATAGAAGTTTCTAATAGTATCAATATAAAATAAATATGAATTGCTTATCCTTTTGAGTAAAAAAGGTTATAGATAAATTTTCTTTAAAATTTTATCTATAACCTTTTTAATATATTTTTATAATAAAGTTATTCCAGCTTTACTGCATTCTTCAACCATTTCCTGAGGCCAAATTCCTACTTGTACCTCACCTATGTGAGCTTTATTTAAAAAGAACATACATATTCTAGATTGGCCAATTCCTCCACCTATTGTATATGGTAATTTACCATCTAATAAGGCTTTATGGTAATCTAATTCTTTTCTATCTTCACACTTGGCAGCTTTTAATTGTTTTTTTAAAGCTTCTTCATCTACTCTTATCCCCATAGAAGAAAGTTCTATTGCATTATCTAATACTGGGTTATAGAATAATATATCTCCATTTAAATCCCAATCGTCATAGTCTGGACTTCTTCCATCATGCTTATCTCCACTGCTTAATACTTTTCCTATTTGCATTAAGAAAACTGCTTTTTTCTCTTTTACAATAGCATTTTCTCTCTCTTTCGCTGTTAAGTCTGGATACATATCTAGTAATTCCTGAGATGTTATGAAAGTTATTTCTTCTGGCAATATACACTCTACTTCTGGATAAATACTATGAACATGTTCTTCTGTTTCCTTAAAGACCTTATATAAAATTTTCACAACTTTTTTAAGTGTTTCCATCGTTCTATCTTCTTTATTTATTATAAGTTCCCAGTCCCATTGATCAACATATAAAGAGTGTAAGTTATCTAGCTCTTCATCTTTTCTAATTGCATTCATATCAGTGTATAGACCTGTCCCTACAGGAAACCCATACTTTTTAAGGGCCATTCTCTTCCACTTAGCTAAAGAATGTACTATTTCTGCATTTTTTCTTAAATAAGGTACTTGAAAACTTACTGGTTTCTCAACGCCGTTTAAGTTATCGTTTGTTCCTGTTTCAGGTAAAACAAATAATGGAGAAGATACTCTTGTTAATTTTAACCTCTCCCCTAATCTATTTTCAAAAAAGTCCTTTAAATCCTTTATTGCTTGCTGAGTTTCTATAACCCCTAAACTTGTTTCATATCTTTCTGGTATTACTAAACACATATTACTCCACTCCTTTTGATTTATTATTGTGATTTTTCCAATAAAAAAAGCCCTTCATCCTATATAAATAGGACGAAAGGCTAGACTTCCGCGGTACCACCTAATTTAACTTTAATAAAAGTTCAACTCATTCAATATACTAAATAATATATCGCCAAGTAGGTAACGGCTTGGTTCCGACTAAGTCTACTCTCTATTAGATTTCGGTTAGTAGCTCTGGGAGGTTCTTCATTATATACTTTGTACTGGACTCACACCATAACCAGCTCGCTTTAACTCTGTATTATAATTACTCTTCCCTTCATTGCTTTTACAATTTTTTCAATTAATTAATAGTAATGATATATGAATATATGTTTTTTGTCAATAAGTATTTTCAAAAACATTATTTTTCTTTCAAAAAATATTCTTCTTATTTGTTTTTTATGTTTACTTTAATTAGCTTTAATAAAATATTATTTTTATTAT
>NZ_JANKBY010000095.1:0-11319 GCF_024621905.1 Terrisporobacter muris | reverse complement strand
ATAACAATTATTATAGTATTATTTTTTTATTGCAATGGACCTAATAAAGAGCTAGATGATTTTGATGTGTGCTTAGTATCAAATATTAGTGATGAGTCAGATGTATATGACGTAAAAATACGAGTTAAAATCAAGGATAAGTTTAATTTATTCAAAAATAATATAATAGTATCATACTCGCTAAATGGTGATAAGTATGAAAATTTATGTGATAATAGTGCTAGTGTTTTTGTTAAAGATGAAAAAACAAGTAAGGTAGAACAAACTTACCATTTCAGCGATGTTACTAAAAATGGTGCTAATATAGATTTAATTGGTGATTTAGTAAAGCCAATGTATGATAAAAAATGTATATTAGAACTATTATTTAAAGTAAAGCCCAAACATATAAAAGATAACCATATTTCGACTTTAAACAATAATGATCAAATAATCGTAAATATTTTTCCATATAATGAGTTTAATTTTGGAAAAGTGCAAATTGAAAGTCAAAAGATATCAATAATAAACCAAACTTTTAAGAGAAATCAATTGAACTATTACTTTCCTATTCCACTATTTGATAGTACACTACATTAAAAATATAAAGGAGTATATAACTAATGAAAAAATAAAATTTATTATGCAATTAATTATTGTTACAAGTAATTTGTTGTTCAAATATATTAACTGTCAATGCTGAATCAAGTAAGGTTAAAGATAATACTGAACAAATTTTAGAGTTAGCTACAGATTTTATATTAAGTACAGGTATACCAATGGATGAATTAGAAAAAATGAATAATTCAACAAAGTTAGAAATATATAATACATTTAAGGAAATGAGAGCTTTAGATGATGATATTGAATTTAAAGATTCGAATCAAAAAATAGTAAGTATTCCTACGAATAAAATTGAATCACGAAATATACCTAAAGAAAAATTAAAGTTTAATATCTATTCATTTGATAATCGCCAAATGGGAAGAGTATAAGGTTTTGCTTCTTTTAAATGGAAAAATATGCCCTTTGAATAGTTAATTAATAATGATACTTTTACTTTTTCTATAGGGGGAGTATGGAATATTTTGGATGGAGGACATGCGTTATCATTATATCGTGTTGATGGGGAATTTATTCATAAATTTACTAGACCCTCAGAATGTAGCAGATATGGTGCTGCATACCATATGTATACACCTGAAGCAAAAGAATTTAGATTAGTTAATTATGGGTTGCTCATTTTTCTTTGCGTCCTAATCGTAATATTCCTATATCAGAACTGGATAATTTTATTTCACTTTTATACATACAAGATTTATATTGGCTAAATATAGCTAGCGTGTCTTTATCATGAGGTCCTGCAAGTGTAAGTGTTCAAGCACCAAGTAGCATGTTTATACATAAAGCAGGTTATAGCGGAACACTGTATTAAAATTAAAAGTATATAAAAATTATAAATAGGGAGTACAAATAGATTTATTTTTAGACAAATATATTCGTGTTTACTATTATTAAATATTATGTTTTTATGATAGGTTTATATATTAATTTTTGCAAAAAAGTATGTTGATTTTATGCTATGTAATAAATATATTATACTATACTATACTGAGACTATTATTAGTTAATATGTGAAGTTAAAATTTTATAGTGATAGTAATGAGTTAAATATTAAATTAAAAAAGAAGCCTTATTAAATAAGGCTTCTTTCATATTTTATAGAATTATTTATAAAGCTAATTTTTCAACAAATATTATTTTTTATTATTGAATACTTTAACTCCGTGTTTTTCTATGATTTCAGCAGCTCTAGCTACATCATCAGCATCAGCATCTCTAACATCTTTTAATTCATAGTCAAGGCCCATGTTCTCCCATTTATGAACACCCATAGTGTGATATGGTAAGATTTCTAGTCTATCTATATTGTTTAGAGAAGCAGCTAATTCACCTATTTGAGATAAGTTTTCTTCACTATCTGTTATACCAGGAACTAAAACATGTCTTAACCAAATAGGTATGTTTCTTTCATCTAAATGTCTTGCTAACTTTAATGTTTTTTCTATTCCTACACCTGTTAGGTTTTTAGCTTCTTCTTCATTCATATGTTTTATATCAAGTAATACTAAGTCAGTATTGTCTAAAACTTTATCGATTTTTTCTATATCAACAAATCCAGAAGTATCTAAACAAGTATGAATATCTCTTTCTTTAGCTATTGCGAATAATTCAGCAAGGAAATCTGCTTGTAAAGTAGCTTCTCCACCAGATGCCGTTATTCCACCCCCAGATGATCTCCAGTAAGAAGAGTATCTAGATACGTTGTCTATTAATTCTTCAGCTGTATATTCAGTTCCATCTTTAACATTCCAAGTATCTCTGTTATGGCAGTATTTACATCTTAATGGACATCCTTGGAAAAATAAGATACTTCTTATTCCTGGTCCATCTACTGTTCCAAATGTTTCTATTGAGTGAATTCTTCCTGTAGTCATATTGCACCTCGTAATTATATGATTAAAACTAAAAAAGATAAAGAATATCTATATAAAATTTAAAATTAAGAAGATTATAGATTAACTGTATAAATAAATCTATAAAATAAGGGCATTTCATATGTTTTATATCTTAGCTTTTAAAGTTTTTTGATTATTTATGTTAAGTTTTTAATTATTATTTCCAAAAAAATTGATTTTTTATAGGAAAAGGGTAAAATAAAAAGACTAAAAATGAATTTAGTCTTTTTACTTGTATTTTATCAATTAAGCTTAAGCCATTTTTCCGTGGAATGTTCTGTTTATAACATCTAATTGTTGTTCTTTAGTTAATTTGATGAAGTTAACAGCGTATCCTGAAACTCTTATAGTTAATTGAGGATATTTTTCTGGATGTTCCATAGCATCTTCTAAAGTAGCTCTATCAAATACGTTAACGTTTAAGTGATGAGCTCCATCTCCGAAGTATCCGTCCATCATTGCTGATAAGTTAGTTATTCTCTCAGACATATCTTTTCCTAAAGCACCTGGTACTATAGAGAAAGTATTAGATATACCATCTTGAGAATGCTCGTATGGTAATTTAGCAACTGATGCTAATGAAGCTAAAGCTCCGTTAGTATCTCTTCCGTGCATTGGGTTTGCTCCTGGAGCAAATGGAGCACCAGCTCTTCTACCACATGGAGTGTTACCAGTTTTCTTACCGTAAACAACGTTTGAAGTTATTGTTAATATAGATTGAGTATGAACTGAATCTCTGTAAGTTTTGTGTTTTCTTACTTTGTTCATGAAGCTTTCTACTAAGTATACAGCTATATCATCAACTCTATCATCGTTGTTTCCGTATTTAGGGAAATCTCCTTCAATTTCGAAGTCAACAGCTACACCAGCTTCGTTTCTTATAGTTTTAACTTTAGCATGTTTTATAGCAGATAATGAGTCAGCAGTAACTGAAAGACCAGCCATACCACAAGCCATAGTTCTGAATACATCTCTATCATGTAAAGCCATTTCTAATGCTTCATAAGAGTATTTATCATGCATATAGTGGATTACATTTAAAGTATTTACATAAAGGTTAGCTAACCAATCTGTACAAGCTTCAAATCTTTCCATTACTTCATTGTAATCTAAGTATTCAGAAGTTATTGGTTCAAATCTTGGTCCTACTTGAACACCAGATTTTTCATCAACACCACCGTTTATAGCGTATAGTAAAGTTTTAGCCATGTTTACTCTAGCTCCGAAGAATTGCATTTGTTTACCAATTCTCATTGCAGATACACAACAAGCTATTCCGTAATCATCTCCCCAGTAAGGTCTCATTAAGTCGTCATTTTCGTATTGAACTGAACTTGTATCTATAGACACTTTAGAACAGAAATCTTTGAATCCTTGTGGGAAGTCTTTTGACCAAAGTACTGTTAAGTTTGGTTCTGGAGATGGTCCTATAGTATAAAGAGTATTTAAAACCCTGAATGAGTTTTTAGTTACTAATGTTCTACCATCTATACCTTGTCCACCGATTGATTCTGTTACCCAAGTTGGGTCACCAGAGAATAAGTCGTTGTAATCTGGAGTTCTTAAGAATTTAACCATTCTTAATTTCATAACGAAGTGGTCCATTAATTCTTGAACTTCTTCTTCAGTTATAGTTCCAGCTTTTAAATCTCTTTCGAAGTATATATCTAGGAATGTAGAAGTTCTACCTATTGACATAGCAGCACCATTTTGGTCTTTTATAGCTGCTAAGTAAGCAAAGTATAACCATTGTACAGCTTCTCTTGAGTTAGTAGCTGGTCCAGATATATCGAATCCATAAGATTCAGCCATTCTTTTTAATGCTTGTAAAGCTTTTATTTGATCAGATATTTCTTCTCTTAATCTTATTACATCTTCTGTCATTGAAGAAACGTCTAAAGAATCTTTTTGAGCGTTTTTATCTTCTATTAATCTATCAACACCGTATAAAGCAACTCTTCTGTAGTCACCTATTATTCTACCTCTTCCGTAAGCATCTGGAAGTCCTGTTATTATACCAGATCTTCTAGCAGCTCTCATTTCAGCAGTATAAGCGTCGAATACACCTTGGTTATGAGTTTTTCTGTATTTAGTGAATATTTCACTTACTTGTGGATCACATTTGAATCCATAAGCTTCACAAGAAGTCTCAACCATTCTTATACCACCTTCAGGCATTATAGCTCTTTTTAAAGGTGCATCAGTTTGGAAACCAACAACAGTTTCTTTATCTTTATCTAAATAACCTGGTGCGTAAGCATCTATTGCAGAAACAGTTTTAGTGTCAACATCAAGAGTTCCACCATTTTCTCTTTCTTTTTTGAATAATTCCATTGCTTCAGCCCATAAGTCTTTTGTGTTTTGAGTAGCTCCAGCTAAGAATGAAGCATCTCCTTCATATGGAGTGTAGTTAGCTTGGATAAATCCTCTAACGTCTATTTCTTTAGTCCATCTTCCAGTTTTAAAACCTTGCCATGCGTTCATTAAGATATCCTCCTAAAAGTGATTATTACTATTTAAAATGTAAATAATTAATTAATGTTGTAATTTATAAGTAACAACAAATATATTCTAGCATAAACACAGTATATTGTATACAAAAATTTGTGAGTAATATTTATCGTATTTATAAGTGAATTATATCTGTTTTCTTATACTAAATAGATACCCCCTAGATTATCATTTAAACATCATTTTTCATAAAATTGTAAAAAATATATAAATTTATAATGAATAAACGTTGTAATTCTGAATAGCTATAAATATAGGAGGGAATAACATGACTGTAGTTATAATTTTGTTTTTGATTGGATTTCTTTTAATAACTAAAGGTGCAGACATATTTATAGAGTGTACAGTACAAATTGGTAAAAAGACTGGAATATCAGAGTTAATTTTGGGGGCTACTATAGTGAGCTTTGCAACTACATTACCAGAGTTAACTGTTTCAGTTTTTGCATCAATAGATAATCATACAACAATGAGTTTAGGTAATGCTGTTGGATCTATAATATGTAATACAGGATTGATTTTAGGATTAGTGGCATTTATCAGTCCTTTTAAAGTTGATAAAAACATGTTTTTTTCTAAATCAGCCATATTATTACTTTCTGTACTAGGTTTAATGATTTTAGGCAGTAATGGAACTATTACTCAAGGTGATGGATTACTATTAATCGTAATGCTTTCTTTTTATATGTATTCAAATATAAAAAGTGTATCAGGAAAAAATAGGGTCAATGTTTCTAGAAACTTGGAAGGTGATTCAGGCAACAGTATGAAATCGAGTAAACATGAAAGTTTCAAAACTTGTGTATTATTTATCCTTGGGTTAATAATGATGGTTGTAGGTTCTAAGTTACTAGTAGATAATGGAGTAAAGCTTGCTAGTTTTATAGGAATTCCACAAGGGGTAATCAGTTTAACAGTGATTGCATTGGGAACATCACTGCCAGAGTTAGTATCTTCTTTAACTGCAATAAGAAAAAAACACCATGGAATATCAGTAGGAAACATATTAGGAGCTAATATACTAAATATAACTTCTGTTATAGGAATATCATCATTAATAAATGATTTACCCATATTAGCTCAAAATATAAGGGTAGATTTTGTATTTATGACGATTCTTTTATTAACTTTAATATTACCCACAATTAAAAGTAGCAAAATATATAGATTACAAGGTTTGATATTACTAATTACTTACATAATTTATATAACTACTATATACTTTACATACTTAGCTTAAACAAAAAATTATACATATTTATATAAGGTTTTATTTAGATAATTGCGAAAATAAGTGATTAACTGAATAGGACCTTTTTTTTGGGTAAAAATATAATTGCATAATATTGAAATAAACTATATAATAGAAAAGTTAATATTTATGATAACGGAAAGGAAATAAATAATTTATGAATATAATAAAATTTGAAGATTTACCAATTAGTGATGAGATAAAGAGATCAGTAGCGGAACTAGGATTTGAGGAGCCATCTCCAATTCAGGCTCAATCTATACCAGTAATCTTAACAGGAAAAGATGTTATAGGTCAAGCTCAAACAGGAACGGGAAAGACGGCAGCTTTCTCTATACCAGTATTAGATATGGTAGACCCTAATAAAAAAAGTGTACAGGCAGTAGTATTATGTCCTACAAGAGAACTTGCGATTCAAGTTTCTAGTGAAATGAAGAAATTAGGAAAATATAAAAGTGGTATAAAAACACTTCCAGTTTACGGCGGACAACCAATAGATAGACAAATAAAATCATTAAAGAGCGGAGTACAAGTTGTTATAGGGACACCAGGGCGTGTTATAGATCATATAAATCGTAGAACTTTAAAAATGGACGAAGTTAAAATGTTGGTTCTTGATGAAGCAGATGAAATGTTAGATATGGGATTCAGAGAAGATATCGAATTAATATTAGAACAAACTCCAGCTGAAAGACAAACGACTTTCTTCTCAGCAACAATGTCAAAACCTATATTAGAATTAACTAAAAAATATCAAGAGGATCCTCAGTTAATAAAAATAGTAAGAAAAGAATTAACTGTGCCAAATATAAAACAATACTATATAGAAACAAGAAGAGCTAATAAATTAGAAGTATTATGTAGATTAATAGATGTATACAATCCTAAATTATCAGTTGTATTCTGTAATACAAAAAGAGGTTCTGATGAGTTAGTAAGTGAATTACAAGCTAGAGGATACTTTGCAGATGCACTTCACGGAGATTTAAAGCAAACTCAAAGAGATATAGTAATGGACAAATTTAGACAAGGAACAATAGATATACTTGTTGCTACAGACGTTGCAGCTAGAGGTATAGATGTTGATGATGTTGAAGCAGTATTTAACTATGACCTTCCACAAGACGAAGAATACTATGTACACAGAATCGGTAGAACTGGTAGAGCAGGTAGAGAAGGTATATCATTCTCATTCGTATTTGGAAAAGAAGTTAGAAAAATGAAAGATATTGAGAGATATACTAAATCTAAATTAGTTAGACATGATATACCAACTATAGCTGATGTTGAAGAAAAGAAAGTAACTGCATTCTTCAAACAAGTTAAAGAAACTATAAAAGAAAGCAACTTATCTAAACAAACTCAATGGTTAGAAAATCTTTGTGAAGAAGAAGGATTAGAAGCTATAGAAATAGCAGCTGCTCTTGTTAAACTTGCACTAGGTGATGAAGAAAAACAAGAAATAGTAGAAGAAACTTCAAACTACAGAGATGGATCTGGAAGAAGAGACCGTAAAGATAGAGATAGAGGCGATAGAAAGCGTGGTAGAAGTGCTGAAGCTGGAATGGTGAGATTATTTATCAATGTTGGTAAAAATCAAAGAGTACAAGCTAAAGATGTAGTTGGTGCTATAGCAGGAGAAGCTGGAATACCAGGTAAATTAGTTGGAACTATAGATATATATGATAAATATACATTTGTAGAAGTTCCAAAAGAAAATGCAAAAAAAGTTTTAGATAAAATGAAAAATATAAAAATTAAAGGTAATAAAATTAATATAGAAAAAGCTAATTCAAGAAGAAAATAATATAAATGAAAGTAACTTAATCCAATAGATTAAGTTACTTTTTTTGTATAAAAATAAGGATAACTTTGGTAGATAATAAGTATGTAATTTACAGTACAAACCTTATGAATTTATGATATAATTTATATGAGATGTTAACATAATTATCATAATATGAAATCTTTTCTATTTGTATGTATACATAAAGTATACACATGTTGATGACACTAGAAGAAAGACATTAAAAGAGGATATATCAATTCACTTTAAAATTCAATTCTATTGGCATTACAAATTTAATCATAAGTATTGTGGTAATTATAGAAACAAATTATTTTACTTATTTTAATCAAATATAACACTTTTATGTTTGATTAAAGCCTGATAGTTATTTAAATTAAGAAGATAGACTATATTAAATTAATGATAAGTAGCAGTACAAGGAAATAAAGTAATTATCATTTTTAATACCTCCGTACACATGGATCACTTATTTGTGTGTCTAGCTAGAATTAGGAGGAAATTTATGAATAAGAAATTTGATGTAAAAAAATTAATACAAATAAGTTTGTTAATAGCAATAGAAGTTATTTTGACAAGATTCTGTTCTATACAAACACCAATAGTTAGAATAGGATTTGGTTTTTTACCAATTGCAATAATAGCAATGATGTATGGACCATTAAGTGCTGGTATAGCATATACAATAGGAGATCTTTTAGGTGTTGCATTATTTCCCTCGGGAGCATTTTTCCCAGGCTTTACATTAACAGCATTTTTAACAGGAATAGTATATGGTGTATTTTTATATAATAAACCAAAAACATGGCCTAGAATAATAGGTGCAGTTTTAACTGTATGTCTTGTTTTAAATTTAGGATTAGACACTTATTGGCTATCTATAATGATGGGGAAAGGCTATTTAGCATTATTGCCAACTCGTATAATGAAAGCTGCTCTTATGATACCAGTACAATCACTTATAATAGGAATCATATGGAAAAAAGTTGTGATAAAATTTGTGAAAGTATCACATGCTTAATTTTTTAATTATACTTTAATTTACAAACAATAAAGGAATTAATTATATCAAATAATTCAGCAATAAATATAGTAGATAATTTACTTGAGTGTGATATAACTGCTAAAATTTATTAAGTAATGACGTAATCAGGATATAGTGTGTAGCAGAGCAACCACTGCGAATTTAGATAGGGTAAAATGGTTGTATAAAAAATTCATACCAAAATCACAACGGCTAGAATTGGAGAAAATGTCTATCAATTTTAAATTTAATGGCTTTAGTGTAAGTAACAAGTGTCTAAAAGTATTTTAATACTTTTTAGGCACTTTTTTATTTATATTGAATGAAATTATATGTTATCTGATCATGAATAACATATAATTTCAAACTTTGAGAATTGAATAACGGTCGAAGCCTTTGGCTATATGAGCGAAGTAAATTTGTATTTTTATAAAAAAATACAAATTATAAGAATATAACAAGTAAATTATGGAAATATATAACATATAGGTAATAATAGGTTGTTATGCTATTTTTGATATTATTTATATACATAATATAACAAAACTAGTTAAATTTCTTTGAAGGATACAAAAGACTTTACTAGAATTGATTAAGTTGTAAATCATTCATAAGGGGGGAAAATATATGATTAAATGCTATCTTGAAGACAAAACCTTATTAGTTGAAATTTTATCTACAGAATTGGATCACCATGTTGCTAGAGATGTTAGAGAAGAAGTAGATACAATTTTAATGAAGAAACAAATAGATTATATAATATTTGATTTTCAATATGTAAACTTTATGGATTCTTCTGGAATAGGAGTAATAATTGGACGATATAAAAAAATAGTCAACCATGGTGGTAGAGTATCTGTTATAAATATGAGTTCTAGAGTGAAAAAGTTATTTAACTTATCTGGAATGAGCAAAATTATTAATATTTACGATACCTTTGAAGATGCAATAAATTCTTAATTAAAAGGGGGAACTTTTAGAATGAGTAATATTTTGGAGGTTAAGTTTTCAGCAAAGTCAGAAAATGAAAGTTTATCTAGGGTAATAGTTGCATCTTTTGCAGCAAAATTAGATCCAACTTTAGAGGAGCTCTCAGATATTAAAACTGCTGTATCAGAAGCAGTAACAAATGCCATTATACATGGATATGACGAAGACGAATCAAAATTTGTTTATTTAAGATGTCAAATAGATGATAGAACAGTAAAAGTAGTTGTAGAAGATAGAGGAAATGGTATAGAAGATGTAGAGCAAGCAATGCAACCTATGTACACATCTAAGCCTGAGCTTGAAAGATCAGGTATGGGATTTTCGTTTATGGAAAGTTTTATGGATAGCTTAGATGTTGTTTCTATAAAGGGTGAAGGAACTAAGGTAGTGATGGCTAAAACTATAGAATTACCTAAATAAAGTCAAAAAAGAATAGAGGTTTGAATATGAGTGTAGTTGCTAAAAAAGAAGAAAAAAGACACTTACTTAGTCATGAAGAAACCTTAGAATTACTAGAAAAAGCTCAAAATGGTGACGAAGAAGCTAAGGAAGTGCTCATATCAAACAACTTGGGGTTAGTCAGAAGTGTTGTATCTAAATTTTCTAATATAGGATATGAGAGAGATGACTTATATCAATTAGGCTCTATAGGATTAATAAAAGCTATATATAAGTTTGATCCAACATTTAATGTTAAGTTTTCTACATATGCTGTACCTATGATTCTTGGAGAAATAAAAAGATACCTAAGAGATGATGGAATGGTAAAAGTGTCTAGATCTCTTAAACAATTAGCAATAAAAGCAAAAGCACAAGGAGAAGTATTAACAAAGAAATTTGGTAGAGAGCCTACTGTTGAGGAAATAGCAAAAGAATTAGAGGTAGAAAAAGAAGAGTTAGTAATGGCAATAGAGGCAAATTTTTCTGTAGAGTATTTACATGGAGTAATACATGAAGAAGAAGGTTCTCCAATTTGCTTAATAGATAAAATTAGTTTAAAAGAAGAAAATAATGAAGAAAAAGTAGTAGATAATATATTATTAAAAGAAGTGTTAGGACGATTAGAAAAAAGAGAAAGACAGATAATTATGCTTAGATATTTTGAAGATAAGACTCAAAGTGAGATTGGAGAAATCTTGAAAATATCTCAAGTTCAAGTTTCAAGAATAGAGAAAAAAGTCTTATTAAAATTAAAATCTTATATAAGTTAATTTAAATACTAAAGAGTTCTTTTGAG
>NZ_JANKBY010000094.1:0-11402 GCF_024621905.1 Terrisporobacter muris | reverse complement strand
ATAACATAAATTATGGAAGTATTTATAGTCAAAGGTATGCACAAAATTGTGTATACCTTATTTTAGTATCATATTTAAAGTATACTATTAAAAATAAATTGCTTATAATTAGAATATACAAAACTAGAAAAATAGTAGCAAAGATAGTGATAACATAAGAAATAAAAATAGAGTCAGAGCGGTGATTCATCCTAAAAGATGGCAAAGGGGAAACGCATATTATAAAGAAGAAAATGTATACGGAGTAGATTTTGCTACAGAGGAGTACTATTTAATTATAGATGCCCAAGTAGAAGGGTTTAAAAGTTATAGAGATTATGAAAGTGTGCTAGGAATAAATTTAGAAAGCTTAAACATAGAAAAAACAAGATGCACTTGTGAAGATTATAGAGAAAATAATAGAAGGGGCACATATATATGCAAGCATATTGAGGTAACTTTGTTAGAAGCTATGGAAATAATGGAAAATACAAATAGAGTAGAAGCACTTTCTAACATACATTAAGAAATTAATAAAGCATCTAAATTAACACTAGAAGATATAATACTGGGCAATATTACTAATGATTACAAAAAGGTAAATTTAGAAGTGCATATGGAGGCATGTTTAGATGAACCTTACTGCAAAGTTCAATTTAAAATAGGTGAAGATAAGATGTATGTACTTAAAAGCTCTAGAGATTTTATAGTATCTAGATATTTTAATAAAGAAGTGAAATACGGAAAAGATTTCACATACAATCCTAAAAAACATATTTTTTCTGTGGAAGATGAAAACATCATATCTTATATGGATGAAATGGTATCTATTAATCTTCTTTACTTTCTAGAAGATATCAATGATTTGTTTAAGCTAGAATAAATAAATTTATAAGTTAAAGTTTTGCAAATGCATTTTAATTTATATATTTGTAAAACATAACGTAAATGATACAAAGGCTTTTGCAAAATTATTAAATAAGTGTATAATATAAGTTGATTAAACTTAAAGGAGCAATACATGAAAACATTTGACAAATTAGGGATAAATGAAAAATTAATAAATGGATTATTAAAGCAAAATATAACAGAGCCAACAAAGGTTCAATCATTAACAATAGAAAAAATAATAGAAAACAAAGACTTACTAGTAAACAGTGAAACAGGAAGTGGAAAAACTTTAGCATACTTACTTCCAATGTTTGAAAAAATCGATACTACAAAGAGAGATACACAAGTTTTAGTTCTAGCACCTACTCATGAACTAGTTATGCAAATATCAAATGAAGCAAAACTACTTGCAGAAAACTCAGGAATTGATGTAACTACTTTTGCAGTAATAGGTGAAGTAAACATACAAAAACAAATTAAAAATATAAAATCAATAAAACCTCATATAGTAGTTGGAACTGCTGGTAGACTTCTTGATTTAATTCAACAGAGAAAACTAAAAGTTCATAAGGTTAAAACTATAATATTAGATGAAGTTGATAGCTTAGTAAGTTCAAAAGGTGAAGCAATAGTAGAAAAAATAATAAAAACTACTTTAAGAGATAGACAACTTTTAGGATTTACAGCTAGTTTAGATAGCAAAGCTGAGAGTTTTTGTGATTATATGATGAAGGAAATGGAAGTTATAAAAGCTACTGATGAATCAGTTATAAATCCAAATATAAATCATATGTACATCTATGGAGATAGAAGAGAAAAGTTCACAATACTTAGAAAGGCATTATCTTCTGCAAAAGCAAAAAGAGCTATAGTTTTCGTAAATGATGAAGATAGTATAGAAGTTATAAACGAAAAACTTAACTATCACCAATATAAATCAGTATGCATCTCAGGGAAAATGGCTAAGGAAGATAGAAAAAATGCCATGACAGCATTTAGAACTGGAAAAGCTAATATTTTAGTTTCTTCTGATTTATCTGCTAGAGGACTTGATATACCTGATGTTAGCCATATATTCAATCTTGATTTCCCAGGTAGTAAAAACGAGTACCTACATAGATGTGGTAGAAGTGCTAGGGGTAATAAAAAAGGTACTGCTATCTCAATAGTTACTAATCAAAACTTAGGAACAATTAGAGATTACAAAAGACAGTTCAAAATAAACATGAAAGCAGTGGAATTAAAAGAAGGGAACTTTGTGGATGTGGATTTCAAAGCATTAAAAAAAGAATCTAAAGCAAAAAAAGAGTTTAAATCAAAAAGAGAAAATAAACCTAAAAATAAATAGAATTTTATAGATAGATGCTGGTAGAAATACTGGCATATTTTTTATCGTTGATCATATGATTATTAATTTTGTAGATATAAGCAAAGTAAATTTTTGCAAATAATTTCTATTGAAATAAGTCACATTATATTAAATAAATTTACATTTAGCCTCTATTTATCAAATAATAAGAAAAAAAGTCTATAATTTCTAGTTACACCCTCCATAATACAACAATTTATATATGTGAAAAATGTTACACTATTACATAAGAAAATGGGTAGATATAAATAATACAACAAAATCAGGGGAAATGACAAAGAAAATATAAAAACAAAGGGGATAAAACAAATGAAAAAAACAGTATTAGCTTTACTTATGATTATGCTATTTATACCAATGATGTTGACCGGATGCAAAAGTGAAACGCCAACAGATGTGGTAAATACTTATTTTTCATCCATAAAGAAAAGTGACAGTAAGGAAGCACAAAAACTTATAGAAGATACAATTTCAGATGAAATATTAAACGAAGAAACTGGTACAACATCTACACAAGATGAAACATCAGAGACATCTAAGAAAGAAGACGGCCAAAAATTAGATGAATCATTAAAAATGTATCTTTCTAAGATAGATGCAAAAGTATTATCGGAAAAGGTAAATGAAGATAAAGCAACAGTAAAGGTAGAAATTAAAGCACCTAATTATAGTAATTTATTATTGGCTGTTATGGAAGAAAGTATAGCAGACACTTTTAATGGTAAAGAAGTAAAACAAGCTGATGTGGAAAAAAACTTGGAAGAAAAAATTAAAAGTAGTAAAGCAGAAACTAGAAGTGGACAAATCAACTTAACTAAAAAAGATAATGAATGGAAGATAAAATCAGATGAGAATATTACTAACTTATTACTTGGGGAAGCTGATGAAAAAGAAAGTGTTATGTTTAGTAAGTAAAAAACAAATTCATAATTATATAACCAAAATAGTACTCATTAAAGGGGTACTATTTTTTGTAAATTAAAACATAGTCATAAGAAAATAAACTATAATTTACATATATATAAATTGCAAGGAGGAAAGTAAGGTGGCTAAAAAAAGGAAAAAAAGAGAAAGCACAGATAATACAAATAATAACCAATCAAGTAAAAATTGCAAATCAAAAAAAAGTAGCGATAAAAGTAGTAGTGAAAACAAAAGGCTTTCAGACTTTAGCTATGCGGAACTTATAGTATTATCTGCCACATTATCCTATAGTTTAGCTGAAGAGTTGGACGAAGATGATTTAGCCATATTCCTTGTTTTTTTAGGCCTACTACTAGCTGAAATGCAAGCACTTGTTGCACAAAGAGAAATTAAAGCTAGATCTCAAGTTACTGCAAATGAAGATGTGGATTTAGCAGAAGAGGATATAAATTTAGGTGAATAAAGAACAAGCTAAATTAAGGTAGCTTGTTTTTTATTGTAAAGAATTTATATATTAATTTTAAATCCATGAAAAACTTGTGTATAATGTTTATGAGAATAAAGAAAAAGGGCAGGTAAAACAAGTGAATAATTTAGGGCAAAAATTAAAAGAAAAAAGAGAGGATATGCAATTATCACGAAAAGAATTAGGAGAAAGAATTGATGTTAGTCAATATATTATAGCTCAGTATGAAGAAGAAACTTGTGATTTTAGTGCATCTATTTTAACAAAAATAATGGATGAATTAGAAATGGACTTTTGGGAGGTATGTTCAGATACGGGGATAATCTTAACTCCAGAAGAGCCTTCAGAATTTAGTAAAATGCTAGCTAAAGAGGCAGAAAAATGTGCTAGAAAAATAGAGATAAATTTGCATTCATCTGATGCTAAGTACACACTTTTACGTGAAAGTAGCAAAGAAGAACTTATAGATTATTGTATAAAGCTTAATAATGATTTAAATGTTGTTGGAGTTATAGATGAGATTTTTTCTCATGAGGAAGAGAATATGAGCCCTTTGGAAAATATAACAAGATATCTTGAGGAACAAGAAGTGAAAGAAAAGATATATTTAGATATAAGAAAAGCTGTTTTAAATACTATAAATTTGAAGCTGGAAGAGGTTGAAAGAAAATATGGAAAAAATAAAAATAAGCAAATTTCAAAATCTTATAATGATAATGTTATAAAATTGGATTTTGGGAGTAAAGATAGATAAAAGAGGTTAATAGAAAAGATAGATAAAAGAGGTTAATTATGAATAAATTTGAAAACATATTAGAAAAACAAAGACAATATTTGTGTGATATTGGAACAGTAACTGTTGATAAAAGAATTGATAATTTGAAAAAATTAAAAAACGTAATAAAAAAATATGAAGACGAAATAATAGATGCTTTAAATAAAGACTTAGGAAAGCATATATTTGAAGCTTATTCCAATGAAGTAGGATTTGTTTATGGAAGTATAGATTTTGCCATAAAAAACTTAAAAAGTTGGACAAAAGTTAAAAAGGTAAAAAATGATGCAGCGCAACTTCCTGGAAAATCATACATCTATAAATCACCTTATGGCGCAGTGCTTATAATAGGACCATATAATTACCCTTTCCAACTAACTATAGAGCCTCTAATTGGAGCTATAGCAGGAGGAAACACAGTAATTTTAAAACCTTCTGAATATGCAACGGCTACAGAAACTATGGTGAAAAAAATAATAAAAGAAATTTTTGAAGAAGAATACATAGCAGTTATTACAGGTGATTACAAAGTAAATAGTGAGCTCTTAGATTTACAATTTGACTACATATTCTTCACTGGAAGTGTAAATGTGGGGAAAATCGTTATGGAAAAAGCCAGTAAACATTTGACGCCAGTAACTTTAGAGCTTGGTGGAAAATCTCCTGTAATAGTTGATAATACTGCCAACTTAAAAATCAGTGCAAAGCGAATACTTTGGGGAAAACTAACAAATGCGGGACAAACTTGTGTGGCACCAGATTATGTTTTAGCTCATGAACATATTTATGAAGAGCTTATAGATGAATTTAAAAATACAATAAATGAGTTCTATGGTCAAGATATTAAAAGTAATAAAGAGTTTGGGAGAATAATAAACGAAAGACATATGAATAGGCTAAATAATATCTTAGAACAGGATAAAGAAAAAATAGTAGTTGGTGGAGATGTGGATTTTGAGCAAAGATATATTTCTCCAACTATTCTTAGGGATGTAACACTAGATGACAGTGTCATGAGTGATGAAATATTTGGTCCCATACTTCCCGTGGTAAAATACAAAGATATGGAAGATTTAAAATATTATATTTCTAAACATAAAAATCCATTGGCACTATATGTATTTTCAGAAGATGAAGACTTTTGTGAAGATGTTATAACTAGATTTTCATTTGGGGGAGGCTGTGTCAACGATACCATAAGCCACGTGGCATCAGCTCATCTGCCTTTTGGTGGAGTAGGAACATCTGGTATGGGTAATTATCACGGAAAAGCCAGCTTTGAAACATTTACCCACACAAAATCAATAGTGAAAAAAAGTACTAAAATAGACCTTAAATTAGTATTCCCACCATACAAAGAAAAGGTGAATTTAATTAAGAGGGTAATGAAGTAAATTATAACTATAATTAAACAATATATAGAATTTATTTTGTATGAAGGTATAAAATGATACGCTATGCTAAAATCATAGTATGATAGTTATAAATTAGGGTGGAATAAATACTTTAAGGAGTACAAAATGAAAGAAATTAAAATCTGGCAAATGGTTCTAATATGGATTGGAACTGAAATTTTAGTAACAATTGGATACATAATTTATTCACTTTATAGTTTGTCTATGGAAATAAATGATGTAATGTTAGGATTTATTTTACCTTTAGCAGTGCTAATTGCTATTTCTATGTTTGGTAGAGTAAATACAAAATTAGTAAAAGAAAGATGGAGTAATTTTAAACAAATTGCTAGCATAAAAGAAATATTAATAGTGGTGGCAACTCAAATATTTTTATCCATAGGTCTTTCTAACTTAAGTTTAGGTTTTTTAGCCAGTACTAATATGACTAAGGCCTTGGAGGCGGCAAATGATACTTTTGGGAATCCAAGTACCAATAAAGAGTTAGTATTTTTCCTTATTAGTGTAGTGATTTTGGCACCTCTTTTAGAGGAGATGATTTTTAGAAGAATTGTTTTCAAAAGATTAAATCTAAAGTTGAGTTTTATTACTTCAGCAGTCATATCATCTGTAATATTTGGAATTGGTCATGAACTTTTAGCTATATTAGGTGCGATAGTATTTGGAGTTACATGTTGTGTTTTATACAGAAAATATAATAATTTGATAGTGCCAATTGCTGTGCATTTTTTAAATAATCTAATAGCAGGAACTATGATAAGTGTAGGTTATTTTCAAGGGACTTTAAATGAGCAGATAAACGTTATAACTAATTATGATATTAAGGTGTACTTCATATCAGGTATGTTACTTACAGCTATAACAATTATAATATTTATTAGGTTTGTTATGAAAAATAAACAGTATTTAAAAAGAGAGAAGACAAGATTAGAAGTACCTTCCTTGTAACATTGTAAAACTTATTAAAGGTGGTAGCTTTAAGTGAATATTACAGTAGCTTCTTTTATTTATTAAGCTAGAATAAATCTTATAAGTCAGTTTTGTCAAAAACAGTAAGTAAGTTTATAATTAAAGATATAGCTAATTATTTGGAAAGAGATAAATAAATCTCTTTCTTTTTGTTTATAAATATAAATACATAAACTATAATTTTAAGAGAGAATAAATTAGGGGGGCAAAATATGAATATTGATTTTAAAGAAATAATCTTAATAGGTCAATGGATGGAAATAATAATTACTGTAGTAGCAATAATTGGATTAATAAAAATTTACAAATATAAAGAAGAAAATGAAAAATATTTTGTTTTAAAAATGATAGGATTTTATCTCTTAGGAGCTTTTAGTTTTAATATTCCGTTTATGGAAAAAGTATATGTATATATTTATTTGCCAGTGGGCTATCTTATATTTTATTTAGCTATGAAAAACAAAGACAGAAGTAATAAAATTGTGAAAAATAAATGCGCCATGTGGGGACTTATTATTCTCTGTGTGTCATGTATTACAAATGGAATTAGTAATTATTTAGAATACAGAGACAAGAATTTTAATTTTAATGGTAATGTGAAAAATCTAAGCTTGGAATGGCAGGAAATTAAAGAAAAGTGTAATATTGATAGTGATGTTCCTTTAGAAGGAGCAAGAATACTTTATAATAAAGATGGGAAAATAAGTGATTTAATTTATTTTATGATTGATCACAATAAAAATAAGTCTTATCAAATTACTATAGATGAGCAGAAATATAATGTTGTAGTAGAAAAATATTCTGGAGAAACTTACGATGTAAACTCATATTATGATAATACTACAGATGACTTTTTGGAAGTATTAGATCATATTAACAACTCAGATGAAAAAATAATGAATTATAATGTGATAATTTATGAAAATGAATTATATAGCAAAAATGATGTGGATGATTTATATTTAGTAAACAAAGATAATGATGAATATAAGAAAGTAAATGAAGATGGTTTATACGGACTTGTAATAAATTATTTTGCAAATGAAGTTGAGGATGGAAGTAGTGGAAAATCTTATACTGCAAAATATGTATTTGAAGCAAAATAGGCTGTGGTAATTAGTTTTTATTATTGTAATACGTGGACAATGTCTAATTAAAGAAAAATGATACATAATAAAAAAAATATATATTGACAAATGAAAAGAATACATATAAAATTATAATTAACAAATAACATATAACTTAAATTCTATGAAAAAGAAAGTAGATATGAATCGTGTTTCAGCGAGCTGGGGGTTGGTGGAAGCCTAGTAACAACATTTATATTGAAGAGAGCTTTGGAGAAGAATATCTGAACTAATAGTAGGATATTAGGTAATTCCCGCCTTAAGGGATTAGAGTGGATAAGTTTTATTTGCAGTACCTTACGTGCAGCGAATTTTATCAATTAGAGTGGTAACGCGGAATATTTCGTCTCTTGGTTTTATAACCAAGGGACTTTTTTAATACAAAAAAGTATTTTGTTAAAACACCTAACTCAGAAGAAATAAAATTATTAGTTTGTAATTATTATAAACTGAAAATTTTCAATATTCTGAAATGCTAATTGTAGAACTTATCAATAAGAGTGGTAACACGGAATATTTCGTCTCTTGGTTTTTAAAGCCAGGAGACTTTTTTTATTTTAAGGAATTTGTATTTTATATGTTCTGTGGATAAAATATAAATTCCAACTGCTTAACGGAGCAACGGACCTGGTTTGTAGGCCGTTGGCGACATGAGTGAAGCGAATTTTTATTGTAAAGAAACTTTATTTGAACAGGGGGATGGTCATGGATACTACAAAAAATTATCCACTTTTAGAAATAAATCTTAATAAAATAGCAGATAACACAAAATACTTAGTAGATTTATGTAATAAAAATAACATAAGTATAGCAGGTGTTATAAAAGGTGTAAATGCAGATGAAGAAGTTGTAAATGTACTAGCTGATGGGGGTTGCAAGTACTTGGCTAGCTCTAGAATAGAACAACTAACTGATTTAAAGGAAAAAAATATTGAAAAAGAGACTATGTTAATAAGAATGCCTATGAAACATGAAATAAAAGAAGTAGTTAAATATATTGATATATCTTTAAATTCAGAAATAAATACAATTAACTTGCTTGAAAAAGAGTGCAAAAAGCAAAAGAAAGAACATAAGATAATTCTTATGGTTGACCTTGGTGATTTGAGAGAGGGATTTTTTAATAAAGAAGAACTTATAGATATTACTTTATACATTGAAAATAATTTGGAATATGTAAAATTATATGGAATAGGAACAAATTTAAGCTGCTATGGATCAATCAAACCATCTCATGAGAATTTAAGTTATTTATGTGAAATAGCACAAGATATTGAAGATAAAATAGGCAGAAAACTAGACATAATATCAGGGGGATCAACAACATCTCTACCACTATTATTTGATAATAAAATGCCATCTAAAATAAATAACCTAAGAATAGGAGAAGCCTTAATAATAGGCAGAGATTTGATAGATTATTGGGGTTATGATTTAGATAAAATGCATAAAGATACCATGATTCTTAAGGCTGAAGTAATAGAAATAAAAGAAAAACCTACATATCCCATAGGAGAGATGTTCTTAGATGCCTTTGGAAATAAACCTGTTTATGAAGACAAGGGGATAAGAAAAAGAGCAATATTAGCAGTAGGAAAACAAGATTTTGTTAATGATAGAGACTTGGTACCATTAGATGAAAATGTTGAAATAGTAGGTAGTAGCAGTGATCATCTTATAGTAGATATACAAGATTCAGACACTAATTTTCAAGTGGGAGATATTATGAGTTTTGGAATGTTTTACTCCAATGCACTTTACTTAACATCATCAAAATATGTAAACAAACATTATATTCAATTGGAAGAGTTAGAGAAAGAATACGCATAGAAATTAAAAAAGTTTTTAAATGAAAATTCTAATAAATTACCTATGGAAACTATAAAGAATTATTGGAATAATTAAAATTATTAAAAAAATACAAAAATCATAAATGAAATTTACGGAGGAATTATTATGAATACAGAGCAAAATTACACACTGGAACAGACGAGTAGTATCTCGAAATTTTTAAAATTTTTTATACCATCATTATTGGGACTATTTTTATTTATCATACCATTACCTTTTGGAGAAATATTTAATGTGGCAGATGTATCACCAGTAAATATAGGTGTTGGATTTATTTCAGAATTATTAAAACTTGCCATAGGTGATTATGTACCAACTATATGTTTAGTGATAATTGTTGGATCAGCAGTTTTATCACTTGTAGCAAAATTTATAAATATAAAAAATGAATTTTTCAAAAACATATTAGATGTACCACCATTTTGGTTATTCTTCAGAATAGTTGGAGCAGTGTTTATGGCTATGATATACACAAATGTGGGACCAGAATTTATAATTTCTGAAGACACAGGTCACGTAATCTTAGGAATTATGCCAAGTTTAATAGCATTATTTTTAATAGCAGGATTTTTACTTCCTTTAGTTTTAGATTTTGGATTAATGGATTTCTTTGGAACAATGATATCTAAATTTATGAGAACTTTATTCTTAGTTCCAGGAAGAGCTTCAGTAGATACACTATCTTCATGGCTTGGAGATGCAACTTTAGGAATAATGATAACAAATACTCAGTACAAACAAGGCTTCTATAACAAAAAAGAAAGTTGTATAATAGCAGTTTGTTTCTCATTAGTTTCACTACCTTTCTCTACTGTTATAGCAGACCAACTTGGATTTATGGATAAATTTGTACCATTTTATTTAACAGTTTGTGCAGCATCACTTGTTTGTGCATTAATACTTCCAAGAATTTATCCTTTATGTAAAATAAAAAATGAAACTTACAACAATGTTCCTTACGAAGTAGAAGAGATTAATGAAGAAGGTGGATTATACAAACAAGGTTTAAACAATGCAATGAATAGAGCTGCCAAAGCACCAACGCTTAATGAAATAATAGTAAACGGATTTAAAAATATAGTAGATATATATATAAGTCTAATACCATTGGTATTAGCATGGGGAACAATATCTCTAGCTTTAGCTGAGTTTACTCCAGTATTCACATGGATATCATATCCAGTAATATTAGTATTAGAATTACTTCAAATACCAAATGCAGCTCAGGCAGCACCAGCAGTACTTGTTGGATTTACAGATATGTTCATACCATCAGTAATGGTAAGTGGAGACGGATTTGCAGAAATAACTAAGTTTGTAATAGGTGCATTATCTATCTCTCAATTAGTTTATATGACTGAAACAGGTGCAGTTATATTAAAATCAGAAATACCACTAAAATTAAAAGATTTAATGGTAATATTCTTAATAAGAACAGTAATATCTCTTTTAGTTATAACACCTATAGCTCATATGTTATTTTAATAAAAATAAGTAAAAAGATATCACATGAATGTGATATCTTTTTTTGTAAGAATTTTATATGTTTTTTGATAAAATATAAAATTAAGCTAGTTAAAAATGCAAATTTTACTAGATAAAGAATATTTTTATTGTAATATTTTATAATAAGTAT
>NZ_JANKBY010000093.1:0-11407 GCF_024621905.1 Terrisporobacter muris | reverse complement strand
GAGAATCGCTCGACTTGCATGTGTTAGGCACGCCGCCAGCGTTCATCCTGAGCCAGGATCAAACTCTCATAAAAAAGTTGTCCATTGCTCAGACTAATCATTATCTGAATATCTGGCTTGGTTTGTTTGTTGTTTCAATTTAATTCTTAAAGAATTAATTTATTGTTAACCTACTGTTTAATTTTCAAAGTTCTTTGCTTGTTTCAGCTTCTTTATTTTACCAAAGCTGTTTTTCTTTGTCAACCACTTTTTTTAATAAACTTTGTTGACCTTTTGCCCTCGTCTTAAGGACAAGTAATACTATATCATCTACAAAGCAATTGGTCAACAGTTTTCTTATTTATTTTGCTATTTTATTTTTATAAACATATGCATTACTTGCACTTGCTGGTTTTTTATTATTCTTTTTATTATTAAAACTCACTTTATTAAATAGTTTAAATATATCCTCACATATAAAAATCATCACTTG
Source organism: Terrisporobacter muris (assembly GCF_024621905.1). Classification (NCBI taxonomy): domain Bacteria; kingdom Bacillati; phylum Bacillota; class Clostridia; order Peptostreptococcales; family Peptostreptococcaceae; genus Terrisporobacter; species Terrisporobacter muris. The sequence continues at coordinate 10,935 of NZ_JANKBY010000093.1, read as the reverse complement.
GAAAGATAAAAAGCATATACTTATAAGACATACCCATGACATAATTTGGTTCATTTTCATTGCCCCTTTCGTATAACATTAATTTTTATATTTATTTCTAAGTGCTTATTATTTTTTCCTTTATTATTTTTTCCTTTATTATTTTCATAATAAAATAGCATTTTGTCTTTTTTATCATTTTAAATTAGCTAACAACATTTTTTGTTCATATTTTTTATGTTTTACTGTTGATATAATAATTAATTTTTGTGATAAAAATAGTTATATTTAGTACAAAATTTATGCATAATAAAAAGCTCATATTTATATAACTAATAAAAGTTAATAAGTATGAGCTTTTACATTAAAATTATTCTTCTATTTGATTTTTATTTTGATCTATTGGCTTCATAGTTGGGAATAATATTACGTCTCTTATTGACGCTGAGTTAGTAAGTAACATCATAACTCTATCTATACCTATTCCAAGTCCACCTGTTGGAGGTAAGCCTACTTCTAATGCATTTATGAAGTCTTCGTCCATATCACAAGCTTCGTCATCACCTAACTCTTTCTTTCTCATTTGATCCATAAATCTTGCTTTTTGGTCGATTGGGTCATTAAGTTCAGAGAATGCATTAGCTAATTCCCATTTATTTGCAAAAGCTTCGAATCTATCAGTTTTTCTTGGATCCTCAGCATTTCTTTTAGCAAGAGGCGATACCTCAACTGGATGATGAGTTATAAATGTTGGTTGTATTAATTTATCTTCACCAAATTCTTCGAAGAATGCATTTATAACTTCTCCTCTTCTCATTCCAGGAATTATTTCTATTCCTTTTTCTCTAGCTATTGCTAAAGCTTCTTCATCTGTATCTATTGTGTCAAAGTCAACACCAGTGTATTCTTTAACACATTCTATCATAGTCATTCTTCTCCAAGGTGGTTTGAAATCTATTTCAGTTCCTTGGTAATTTACAACTGTACTTCCTGTAGCTACTTCTGCCATATGAGATATTAATTCTTCAGTTATTCTCATCATATCTTCATAATCAGCATAAGCTTGATATAATTCCATAGCAGTATATTCTGGATTATGTTTAATAGACATACCTTCGTTTCTAAACATTCTACCCATTTCATATACTTTGTCAAATCCACCTACTATTAATCTTTTTAGGTATAATTCATTTGCTATTCTTAAGTACATAGGTATATCTAATGTATTGTGATGTGTAACAAATGGTCTAGCATTAGCTCCACCAGCAATAGTATTTAATATTGGAGTTTCAACTTCTAAGAATCCTCTTTGATCTAAGTAACTTCTTAATGCTTTTAATGCTTTTGTTCTTGTTAAGAAAGCATCTTTAACTTCTGGATTAACTATTAAGTCAACATATCTTTGTCTATATCTGATATCTTGGTCTTTTAACCCATGATATTTTTCTGGTAATACTTGTAGTGATTTAGATAATAAAATTACAGCAGTAGCTTTTACTGATATTTCTTCTTTTTTAGTTTTGAAAACTTCGCCTTCTAAACCTATGATATCTCCTATATCATAAGTTTTGAAAAGATCATATTCTTCTTCACCTATTCTATCTTTTCTTACGTAACATTGTATTCTACCTTCTTGGTCTTGGATATCTATAAATCCTGCTTTACCTTGAAGCCTCTTACTCATTATACGTCCAGCTATTTTAACAACTTTTCCTTCCATTTCTTCAAAGTTATTTTTTATATCCATAGAATAATTAGTTCTATCATATCTACTTTGAACAAATGGGTCTCTTCCCATCTCTTGTAATTTAGATAACTTTTCTCTTCTTACTTTAAGCACTTCTGTAAGGTCTTCTTGGTTATCAATCACATTTTGTTGATCTTTATTCATTTTTTTCCTCCAAGTTTACTCTTATTAAATTTTCTTAAGTTATATTTTAACTTATCTTTTTATGTCTAGTATTTTGTATATTACAACACCATTTGGAACTTGAATCTCTACTTCATCGTCTTTTTGCTTTCCTATGAACGCTTTTCCTACTGGTGATTCATTTGATATTTTTCCATTGTATGGATCAGCTTCTGCAGAACCTACTATTGTATATTCTACTTCTTCATCAAAATCAGTATCATAAACTTTTACTGTTGATCCAACTGTTACTATAGTACTGTCTATTTGACTCTCATCTATTATAACAGCTTTTCTTAACATATTTTCTAATTTAACTATTCTTTCTTCAACTTGAGCTTGCTCATTTTTAGCTTCATCGTATTCAGCATTTTCCGATAAGTCTCCAAATGAAATGGCTACTTTTATTCTTTCTGCAACTTCTTTTCTTTTAACTGTTTTTAGGTACTCTACTTCTTCTTCTATTTTGTTATAACCTTCTTGTGTAAGTATCTCTTGTTTTTCTACCATAACCCCTACAACTCCTTCTATATATTTTTAAAACATGCTTATTCAACACATTTTACATTTATTCCTATTGATTTATTATGCGCTATATTATAAGTCACTATCCTATTTGTGTCAAGGAGTGTTGCATGTACTCTTCTAACATAATAATTACTTCTTTATAATCTGTTATTTTATTAATTTGATCTCTATATTTAGCAGAATTTTTTAAACCTTTTAAATACCAACCTATATGTTTTCTCATTTCTCTTACTGCAACATAATCTCCATGTTCAGCTACTGCTAAGTTCATGTGCCTTATTGCTGTAGTTATTTTTTCTTCCAATGTTGGTTCAGGTAATACCTCTCCTGTTTTCATATAATGATTTATTCTTTTAAATATCCAAGGGTTACCCTGTGAGCCCCTACCAATCATTATAGCATCACATTTAGTTTTTTCTAGCATATTTACTGCATCTTGAACTTCAAATACATCACCATTACCTATTACAGGTATATTTATAGCTTGTTTTATTTCAGATATTATATCCCAATCGGCTTTACCAGAATAAAATTGTTCTCTAGTTCTACCATGTATAGCTAGGGCACTTATCCCACATTCTTCTGCAATCTTTGCGATTTCAACTGCATTTATACAATCATCATCCCAACCTTTTCTTATCTTTAAAGTAACTGGTTTTTCTGAGTTTTTAACTACTGCACTTAAAACTTCTGCTGCTATCTTAGGATTTCTCATTAATGCAGATCCATCTCCATTTTTAACGACTTTAGGAGCTGGGCAACCCATATTTATATCAAGTATTTCATTAGGATATTGATTCATTATAGATGCAGCTTTTCCCATAAAGTCTGGATCTGATCCAAATATCTGAACTGCTACTGGATGTTCATCCTTTTCCATTTTTAGCATCTTCTTAGTATTTTCATCATCATAACAAAGAGCTTTTGCATTTATCATTTCCGTATAAAGCATGCCACATCCTTTTTCCTTACATATAGTTCTAAAAGGTAAGTCTGTTACACCTGCCATAGGAGATAAAAAAACTTCATTATCTAATTGGACGTTACCTATTTTCATCTTCTGTCTCCTTTAAATTATGAATTATTTATAATGATTAACATTTTTTCAAATTTTAATTAACTACTCTAAATATATTATTACAAATTCTCAAAATATACTATTATTATTTTGTATTGTATTATTTTTACATATTAAAAAGGAATTGGATTTAACCAATTCCTCAATAATTTTTATTTATTTTTTTCATATATTAATCTTAACCCTTCTAGAGTTAAGAATCTATCTACACAGTCTATGCTATCAGTTTCTGAATGAATAAGAGAAGATAATCCTCCTGTAGCTATAACCTTTACGTCTTCGCTACATAATTCTTTTTTCATTATTGATATTATTTTTTCTACCTGTCCAACATACCCATATATTATTCCTGATTGCATGGCTTCTACTGTAGTTTTACAAATAGTCTTTCCTGGCTTAACAAGTTCAACTCTAGGAAGTTTTGCTGCACCATTAAACAATGCTTCACTTGATATTTTAAGACCTGGACATATTGTTCCACCTAGATACTCTGATTTTTCAGATATTGCACAGAATGTAGTAGCGGTTCCAAAGTCTACTATTATAAGTGGACTTCCGTATTTTTCTATTGCAGCTACAGCGTTTACTATCCTATCTGACCCTACTTGTTTAGGATTGTCATATTTTATATTTAGTCCTGTTTTTATTCCAGGACCTACTATCATAGGCTTCTTTTCGCAATACTTTATACAAAAGTTCTCTAAAGCATGCATTACATTTGGGACAACTGAAGATATTATTACGTCATCAATCGATTTTAAATCTATTTTATCATAAGTTAATAAATTACTTATTAACATTCCATATTCATCAGATGTTTTGTGTATATCTGTACATATTCTCCAGTCTTTTACTAAAGTTTTTCCTTTATATACACCTATAACCATATTTGTATTTCCTACATCAAATACTAATAGCATATACTTAAACCTTCCTTCTATTTTTTGCCTTTTCTAATTAATGCCACTGATACTGCAGATACTATTAATCCTGCAACTAAAGCTTCTGGTACTCCACTTGTTAAAACAACTCCAAGTAATAGTTTCGCTGCACTTGAGCCTTGTTGTTCAATAAGTGCTAGGTATTTATCTGCATATAGTATATAAATCATACCTAAAACACCAGCTGTATTAGCAAGAGATCCTATTATACCTGCTATAAATCCTGATGCATATACTTTTTTACTTACTTTATATACACCTTGATATACGTAATAAGCTACTATTCCTATTAATATCCTAGGAAGTACAGATACTAGTGGATTATAAAACAATGGTGATAATACTACTGGTTGCGTTATTGCATTCCACAAACTTGTTAATCCAAATATCAACCCTATTATCGCTCCTACTACTGGACCTTCTATAATTGCTCCTATAATAACTGGTATATGCATTATAGTTGCTTTGATTGGCCCGATAGGTATATAACCTATAAATGGTAACATTGACATCATAATAGAAATTGCAGATAGCACTCCTATTACAGTCATCTTTCTTACATTCAGCCTTCTTTGTGCTGATGTTCGTGTGTTAATCATAATAAAAATACACCCCCGTTCCAGCTCTTAAAAGATGCCGGACTATTTTAGTTTTATTTAGTTTTGACTTTTGCGACTCTTAAATGTCAACCAAGTCAGACTCTTCATTAAGAAGATGTCAGCTATATAACAAGACAATTTTAACAGTGACTTTTTGTATTGTCAACAATATTATAAACATATATAAGGTAACTTTTTTATCTTATATTATTATTTGTTATTTTCTAATTCATTATAAGAAATAATATTTTTTATAGATTTTGCATTTTTTACAGCATTTATAATACTTTTTTCTACTACTTCTGCTGCTAAGCATCCTAATAAAGTAATATCTGAATCAACATCTATTTCTCCCGTTGACATAGTAAATATTGTATCTCCATCATGAGGAGTATGTATAGGAAATATTGATTTTGCATATCCATCATGGGCCATTTGGGACATCTTTTTACATTGTGCCTTTGTTAGTTTTGCATTAGTAGCAACTATACCTATAGTTGTGTTATCTATTTTAAATCCACCCTTCATAAATCCAGATTTCATTATTTCATAAGTATTTAGTAACTTTGTCTTATCATCATTTAGTACTCCTGCTATTACTTTTCCATTTTCATATATATCTCCAAAAGCATTAACTGCTATTAAAGCTGATACTACTACCCCATTGTCAAGCTTAATCGAATAACTTCCTATGCCACCTTTTGTTACATAGTCCAAACCTTTTACTTTTCCTACAGTTGCTCCACATCCAGCACCATAATTACCTTGCTTTAATTCAGTTTCACTAGCATTCAAGCAAGCTCTATATCCCATTTCTTTATCAGGTCTTACTTTATAATCTCCTACTCCTAAGTCAAATAATACAGCTCCTGTTACAATAGGTACTTTACAAACTCCAACATCAAAACCTATATTTTTTTCTTCTAAGTATTTGCTTACTCCACATGTAGATTCCAGTCCAAAAGCAGAACCTCCAGATAATACTACTGCATGAACTTTTTGAACTGAGTTTATTGGATCCAACAAATCAGTTTCTCTCGTTCCTGGTGCTGATCCCCTAACATCAACACCACAAGTTGCACCATCTTCACATATTACAACAGTACAACCTGTTAAAGCCTCTTTATTTTCTACTTGTCCAACCTTTAGCCCTTTTACGTCTAAAATGTTATTATACATATCCTTTAACTCCTCTTATTGAAACTTCACCTGACAAAATTTCTTGTACATTATTATTGCCATCTCTTACAATTAAATTTCCTTCATTGCTTATATCAATACATTTAACCAATTCTTTTTCATCACCTTTAATTATATATACATCTTTATTTATTATTGCAGAGTATTCTCTACAGATTCTTAGAGTTTCTTCTTTATAATTATTTTCAATATAATCCTTATATAATTTTTCAAACTCATAAAGAACTTGTGATATTATCTCAACCCTTGATATACAGTAATTTTCTTTATATAAAGATGTTGCTTTTTCTTCTAGTTCTTTATCAAAGTCTAAATTTTTAACATTCATACCTATTCCAACTACCACATAATTAACTCTTTCAATTTCAGCAGATAACTCTGTTAATATCCCACTTACTTTTTTATTATTTATAATAATATCATTTGGCCATTTAACCTTTGCAGGAACTTGTAAATTATTTAATGCTTTTACTATTGCTGCTCCTGCTATTAAAGTTATAAAAGGGGCTTTATATGGTATAATCTCTGGTTTAAGTATTATACTCATCCATATTCCTTCCTTAGACTTAGACTGCCAGTTTCTACCTAGCCTTCCCTTACCTTTCGTTTGTTCTTCACTTATAACTACAGTTCCTTCTTGAACATCATTTCCTATTTTCTTCAAATAATCATTAGTCGAATCTACACATTCGAGATGAATTATATTCTTACCTATAATTTCTGTTCTTAGGTTATGATAAATATTTTGAGGATTTAATAAATCCTTAGGTGAACTTATCAATCTATAACCTTTTTTATTAACAGATTCTATATCGTATCCTTCTTCTCGTAAAATATTAATATGTTTCCAAATAGCCGTTCTAGATATACCTAACTGCTTTGATAATTCTTCTCCTGATACAAAATCTTCACCACTATCTAAAATAACTTTTATTATTTTATCCCTCATACTTCACCTCTATTATTTTTCCTTTTTTATAAAGTTAATTATACACTAATTATTATATATATAAATAAAAAACAGGACTTTAATAAAAGTCCTGTTTTTCTATGTTAAATTATTTATTATCATCTTCTGGTAATTTAAACTCATCTAATTTCGAGTTGTTCAAATTATTTTTTTCTTCCTCATTAGATTCTTCTTGTATATCTTCTTCTATATCAATAACAACTTTTGATTCTTCTTTTTTCGCAAATACATCTTTTTCATCTAATGATAATTCTTCATTAAATGCTTGCATGAATTGCTCTGAATCTAATGTTTCATATAGCAATAATCCTTTTGCAACATAGTGTAATTTATCCATATTTTCTTTTAATATTCGTTTACACTCTGCATACGCATTTTCAACTATTTCTCTAACTTCTTTATCTATCTCATAAGCTATTTCTTCTGAGTAGTTTTTCTTAGTAGTTATGCTATTTCCTAAGAATACCTCGTCATCACTGTCTCCGTATACCATAGGACCCATTTTTTCACTCATACCATATTTTGTTACCATAGCTCTGGCTATTGCTGTAACTCTTTCTAAGTCGTTAGATGCTCCTGTTGAAATATCATCCATTATCAATTCTTCTGCAACCCTACCACCAAGTGCCATAACTATAGTTTCTAACATTTCATTTTTAGTACCATACATTTGATCTTCTTGTGGAAGAGGCTCCGTAAATCCACCAGCTCTACCTCTTGGTATTATAGTAACTTGGTGAACCGGACTTATATTTGGAAGTATATTCATACAAATAGCATGACCTGCCTCATGATAAGCTGTAAGCTTTCTATCTTTATCACTGATAACTCTAGATTTTTTAGCTACACCAACCATAACTTTTGTTATAGCTTCTTCTATAGTATCCATATGAATTTCTTTTTCTCTTTTTCTAGCTGTTAATATTGCAGCCTCATTCATTATATTCTCTATATCCGCAGGAGTAAATCCTGGAGTTCTCTTAGCTAATACTTCTTTGTTTACATCTTTTGCTAAAGGTTTATTTTTTGAATGAACTTCAAATATAGCCTCTCTACCTCTAACATCTGGTACACCAACCACTACTTCTCTGTCAAATCTACCTGGTCTAAGTAATGCTGGGTCTAGGATATCTGGTCTATTTGTAGCAGCCATAATGATTATTCCTTGATTAACGCCAAAACCATCCATCTCTACTAGAAGTTGGTTAAGAGTTTGTTCTCTTTCATCATGTCCTCCACCAAGTCCAGCTCCTCTTTTTCTACCAACGGCATCTATTTCATCTATAAATATTATTGCAGGTGCACTTTTCTTCGCTTGCTCAAATAAGTCTCTTACTCTTGATGCTCCAACACCTACGAACATTTCAACGAAGTCAGAACCACTTATGCTGAAAAATGGCACCCCAGCCTCTCCTGCAACGGCTCTTGATAAATATGTTTTTCCTGTCCCTGGAGGACCAACCATTAGTATACCTTTTGGAATTCTAGCACCTAAATTAATATACCTCTTGGGGTTCTTTAGGAAATCAACAACTTCCTGCAGATCTTCTTTTTCTTCCGACAGTCCCGCCACATCCTTGAATGTGACTCTTGTTTTTTCGTCATCTTTATGAACTCTTGCTTTGGATTTTCCAAAGCTCATAACCTTTCCGCCTCCACCTTGAGACTGATTCATAAAAACAAACCATATTATAATCATAAATCCAATCAGAAGAACAGTTGGTAGCATACTTACAAACCAAGGCGTTTGTGGTTTTGCCTCACCATCAAATACTAATTTATTTTCTACTGTTTGATCTAATATTTCATTTGCTAGTTTATCTCCTAATACTTCATTTGGTATATATGATGTGAACTCCTTATTTGAGTCTTTTATTGTTCCTTTCACAGAAGTTCCATCAACAAAGTGTATTTTTGATATATTTTCTTCCATTAAATTTTTATAAACTTCAGAAAACTTTAACTCTTCAATCTTAGTAGTTTGAGTACCAGAGAATTGGACTATTCCAATTATTATCATAAATAGTAACAGATAAAAACCTGCTCCTTTTAAAAATTTGTTCAAAAGAAGCCCTCCTTTCATAAGTTGTTTTCATTCTAAATTTTCTTAAAGCAAATCTTTAAGACTTCTTTTGTAGTTTCATCAACCTTATATGCTTCACTATTTCTAAAACTTCCAACACATAAAATTCCATTATCATCTTGTATTACTGGAACCTTACCTCTTTCTTCTTTTGGAATTTTTAAATCTATGAATAATTCTTTTAATTTTTTACTTCCCATAGAAAGCTTTATTTTATCCCCTGGCTTTCTACTTCTTACTACTATCCCCCCTTTAATTTTATTACAATCAAACCATTTTAATGATTTATCTCTTTTCAAAGCCTTATACCTATTTATAGGCATCGTTTCAGTTTCAATAATTACATTAGCTTCATGTATTTTGACAAACCCATTTTTAGGTATTTTATAAGAAAATTCTATTTCTTTAAATACAATTTCTTTTGTTGTAAATACTAACTTATTTTTTTGTCTATAAACAAATAATCCTCTTGGAAGAATTATTTTTTTATCAATTTTATTTTCCCCTTCTAGTTCTATAACTTCTTCTATATGTTTTTGGTCAATAAAATTTGTATCTCCTAAAACATATTTTATTCCATTTCTGATAATTCTACTTTTTAATGACTTATGTAAATTTCTATATTTATCTAACTTAATTTCTAAATTGTACCCATTTATAAAAGCTACTTCTTTAAATTTCTTAAAAGCTTCTTCTTCTATAAAATCATTATCATTTCTTAAACTATTACTCATTCTCACTATGGATTCTATTATATTAGAATTAAAATTATCCTTCATATATGGAATAAGTTCTAGCCTAATTTTGTTCCTTGTATATATGCTTTCTAGATTTGTAGCATCTAGCCTAGGATCTAATTTATGTTCTTCGCAATAAGCTTCTATTTCAGATCTTTCAATTTCTAAAATAGGTCTAATTATAATGTCATCTCTTATGTAGTCTATACCCTTTAATCCTTGTAAGCCTGTACCCCTCATCATACGCATTAAAACGGTTTCAGCTTGATCATTCATATTATGAGCTATAGCTATTTTATTTGCATTTAATTTTTCTTTTATTTCAAAGAACATTTCATATCTTAATTTTCTTGCTCCTTCTTCTAATGACAACTTATTATCCTTACAGTATTGAGGAACATTTATAGATTTAACAAAAAAAGTTATTCCTAAACTTTCACATAGCTGAGAAACATATAAAGCATCTTTTTGAGCTTCCATTCCTCTTATTTCATGATTTAAATGTGCTGCATAGACTTCTATATCTAAAACTTCTTTCAATCTATTTAATATATGTAATAAACAAACTGAATCAGGGCCTCCAGAAAGACCTAACACAATTTTATCTCCATTTTCTATTAAGTTGTATTTTTTTATCGTACTTAGCGTTTTCTCAAATATCATATTTTATACCTCATTACAATTAATTTTATCAATGATTAATTTAATTGCCTTACTTAGTTCTATCAAATTTTTAATTGATGAAATTCTTAACTACTAGTACTATTTTCTATAAAAAAACTTCAAATCCTTGTTTATATTTATCCTATTTTTAAAGAATTTTTTTAAACACTATAGTTATAATGATAACAAATAAATGAAACAAAAGGTAGTATTTTAACTACCTTTAATTTTATTTCATTAAAAATATT
>NZ_JANKBY010000092.1:0-11462 GCF_024621905.1 Terrisporobacter muris | reverse complement strand
TTTGCTGAAATTTAAAAGGGCATAACAAAAATGATATGCCCTTAGTAACTTTAAATCTTATACTAATATATTTAATTCTTTTAATTCTTTTTTTATCTCTTCCAAAGTTTTTTCATCTGGTACTTCTATTGTATGAACATGATAATCTTGTGTTAAGCTGGATAATTGTTTAAATCCATTCTTCTTACTATTTTCCATAAATGATTTGAGATCTCTGTTTGAAGCAAGGTTTAAATCGGCTTTTATAGTTCCATATGTAGGGTGATCTACTATAACATCTTTTACTTTTCCACCTAAATCAATAATAGTTTGCAATTCTAACAAAAGATGCTCATTATTATTATGATTCTTACATTTTATCTCAAATTCTTGATTTTTTATATTATATATTATATATCCAGTAGATGTAGCTAATATATCAATTCCAGAAGCTCTTAATAATGCAATGTCCTTTACCACAATCTGTCTTGTTACATTAAGTTCTTTTGCTAAATCTACACCTTTAACAGGCTTATTAGATGTTTTTAGTATATGTAATAATTTTTCTCTTCTTTCATTGCTATTCATAACACACCTTCTTCTTAAATAATTAGTTTGTCTATCTTTTTACTATTCTATATAGATTTTTAATATAAATCAATACGTTATTTCTAATCCTTATTTTTCAACATATCATCAAGATATATTATATAAATTTCAATTTAATAAATTTTATTAAGTTTTTAACAATTGTTTTTTGTTGTGTAGTAATAATTGTGGTGTTATAATGTTTTTACAAGTGTATATACACTTGTAAAAACATTATAACAGAAAAGGGTGTAAAATATGAGGAATATTTTAAAAGATAATATTTTAAAGTTAAAAAAAGAAAAAAACGCTATAATACTTGCTCATCTATATGAGCCTGATGAAATACAAGAAATTGCTGATTATGTTGGGGATTCATATTATTTAAGCAAAATCGCTCGTGATTGTGAAGAAGAATTAATTATATTCTGCGGAGTAAAATTTATGGGAGAAAGTGCTAAAATCTTATCTCCACAAAAAACTATCATCTTACCTGCTACTAACGCTGGTTGTCCAATGGCTGACATGGCCGAGGCTTCTGATTTAAAAGAAATGATAGAAAAATATCCAAATGCTTTTAAAGTATGTTATATAAATTCATCTTATGAAGTTAAAGCCCTTTGTGATGTTTCTGTTACCTCATCTAGTGCTTTAGACATTTTAAAAAATGTTCCTAATAAAGAGATTTTATTTTTACCAGATAGAAACTTAGGTAGCTACATAGCTGAATTTTTTCCAGAAAAAGAATTCATACTATGGGAAGGTTTCTGTCCTACTCATGAAAGACTTACTTCAGAAGAAGTATTAAAAGCTAAACAAGAACATCCTAATGTAAAAGTTTTAGCTCATCCAGAATGCAATAAACCAGTTAGAGATTTGGCTGATTATATAGGAAGTACAAGTGGCATTATAAATTATGCTACAAAATGTGAAGATAATGAATTTATAATTTGCACAGAAGAAGGCATCTTATATGAATTAAATAAAAGAAATCCTAATAAAAAGTTTTACTTCCCAGAAAAAATGATTTGTCCTAATATGAAAAAAACTTCTTTGGAAAAAGTTTATGATGCTTTATGCGGTAAAATAGATGAAGTTGTTCTAGACAAAGAAATATCAGAAAAAGCTTTAACATCTCTAGAAAACATGCATAAATTAGGGGAGATGATTCTTTGTGGAAAATAAATATGTAGACGTTTTAATAGTTGGATCTGGTGTAGCTGGACTATACTGTGCTCTAAATCTTCGTCAAGATTTGGACGTAATGGTAGTTTCAAAAGATAAAATAGACTGTACTAATACTTCTTTAGCACAGGGTGGAATTTCTGTAGCTAGAGATTTTGAAGATGTTCCTTTTTTTGCAGAAGATACTCTAAAAGCTGGTAGATATAAAAATGATGTACAAGCAGTAGAAGTTCTGACTAAAGAGTCTATTGAGAACGTAGACTATCTAGTATCTCTTGGTCTTGATGTTGATAAAGACGAAGAGGGTAATTGGGATTATACAAAAGAAGGGGCTCATTGTGTTAATAGAATTATACATACGCAAGATAACACTGGAGAAAATGTAGAAAAAACTCTTGTAAAAAATGCTTGTGAGCGTAAAAACTTAAGGATTTCAGAGGATACATTCCTTGTTGATATAATAGAGAGAAATGGCAAGTGTATTGGCGCTATATTATTAAAAGATAAGGAACAAATAAATGTATTTGCAAAATTTGTAGTCCTGGCTTGTGGCGGAATTGGTGGTTTATATAAGAATTCTACCAGCCAAAGAATTCTTAGAGGCGATGGCTTAGCTGTAGCTCTTAGACATGACATAGAACTTAAAGATATAAACTATATTCAAATTCATCCAACGGCTTTTTATGATGAGTCTGATGATGAAAGAAGGTTTTTAATATCTGAGTCTGTGAGAGGTGAAGGTGGAAAACTTTACAATATTAATGGAGAAAGATTTATAGATGAGCTTCAACCTAGAGATGTTGTATCTGAAGCTATTTTTAAAGAAATGAAAAAAACTAATACACCTTATGTATATCTTGATATTAGTTTTCTAAATTCAGAATATCTAAAAAAACGCTTCTCTACTATTTATAATAAATGTTTAGAAAAAGGAACTGATATTACAAAAGAACCTATAAAAGTTTCTCCTGCTCAACACTATTTTATGGGTGGTATTAAAGTTGATTTAAACAGTAAAACTTCTATGGAAAATTTATATGCTGTTGGTGAAACTGCGTGTACAGGAATTCATGGTGCCAACAGACTTGCTAGTAACTCTTTGCTTGAGGGACTTGTTTTCTCTAAAAGAGCTGCTCAAGAAATAAATGCTTGCGTAGATAGCTTTAACCTTTCAAAAGTTGATATTGATGAAATATATACTAGTAGGGATGAAGTGGAACAAGAAAATAGACTTTTAGTTGTAAAAGCGATTAGAGAAAAAGGTGGAGTTATAGATGATTAATTTTTTAGTAGTAGATAAAATAATTAAAGATGCTCTTGTGGAAGATATTCCTGGAGAAGATATAAGTACAAATTCTGTAATTAGTGAAAATAGTAATTCTACTATAGATTTAATTTGCAAAGAAGAAGGCATTATTGCAGGACTTAAAGTTTTTGAAAGAGTTTTTAAAATTCTTGGCAATGTGGAAGTTACTCTTCTTAAAAATGATGGAGATAAAATTTATCCAGGTGATAAAATAGCTCTTATAAAAGGAAATACTAGATTCATTCTTCAAGGTGAACGTGTTGCTCTGAACTTATTACAAAGAATGAGTGGTATTGCAACACTTACTAATAAATATGTTAAGGAAATTGAACATACTAATGCTAAATTATTAGATACTAGAAAAACTACTCCAAATTTAAAGATTCTTGAAAAATATTCTGTTAAAATTGGTGGTGGACATAATCATAGATTTAATTTATCTGATGGTGTTATGTTAAAAGATAACCATATTGCAGCTGCTGGTGGTATTACTAACGCGGTTAAACTTTGTAGAGAAAATTCTTCTTTTGTTAGAAAAATTGAGGTTGAAACTGAAACTTTAGATATGGTGAAAGAAGCTATAGAAGCTAAAGCCGATATTATTATGCTTGATAATATGACTCTAGATATGGCAAAAGAAGCAATTGAAATAATTGGTGATAAAGCTATCATTGAGTTTTCTGGTAATGTAAAATTGGAAAATATTAAATCTATTGCTGAGATTGGTGTTGATTGTATCTCTGTTGGTGCTCTTACTCATTCTGTAAAAAACTTAGATCTTAGTATGAAAAACTTAAAAAATATATAATATGTTAAAAGAAAAATAGTAATAATTTTAGGCTACCTATTATCTAAAATTGTTACTATTTTTTAATTTATAATATATGACTATTAAAAGCTTTTTACTGTATACTTAAATTAAAAACTTTGATCTATGGAGGTACTATGCATATAGATTATTATGGAAAAATATTATGGAATTATCATAAATTAAATGAAAATATAGAAAAATGTGATGTAATCTTAGGGTTTGGTAGTCATGATTTAAATGTAGCAATAAGATGCGCTAACCTTTTCTTAAATGGCTATGGAGATAAAATTATATTCACTGGCGGTTTTGGTAGAATTACTAAAAGTTTATGGAATATGACTGAAGCGGAGAAATTTGCTCAAATAGCTATAAATATGGGTGTTCCTGAAACTAAAATTATTATTGAAAGCAAAGCTTCTAATACTGGTGAAAATATAAGTTACACTAAAGAAATTTTAAATAAATTAAACTTACACCCTACATCTTTTTTAATTGTAGATAAACCTTATAGAGAAAGACGTACTTTTGCCACTATAAAAAAGCAATGGCCAGAAATTGATTTTATTATTACATCTCCTCAATATAGTTATGAAGATTACTGTAACTTTTACTCTCATGGTGAAATCTCTAAAGATGAGTTTATTAGCATTATGGTTGGTGATTTACAAAGAATTGATTTATATGGTAAGAATGGGTTTCAAATTGAACAAAAAGTGCCTACTAAGGTTTGGAATGCTTATAATAATTTAATTAATCTAAAATATGATAAACATTTATGTAAATAATAATTCTCTGACTTCTACTAAATAGAAAATTTATTTTTATTTTTATGGTAATAATAATTATGATTAACTTTCTATATAAAATTAGTTGAAGGAGATATAAAATGTCACAAAATACTAATAATCTAAGTAAACAAAATAATATGTGGCTTATTTTAATTGCAACTTGCTTATTCACATTTATGTCAACTTTAGATGGTAGTATTGTAAATATAGCAATGCCAACCATGTCAAAGAGTTTATCCATAAATATGAGTGATGCTGAGTGGATAGTATCTTTATATATGATTACTATCTGTTGCTTATTAATTTTCTGGGGAAAAATTAGCGATACTATCGGTAAAGTGAAAATTTTTAAAATTGGAACTTTTATTTTCACTTTAGGATCTTTATTTTGTGGAATAAGCCCTACTCTAGAATTACTTTTACTATCAAGAATCATACAAGCTATTGGTGCTAGTATGACAATGGCTACAAACTATGGAATAATAACAGAAAACTTTCCCCCTGAAATGCGTGGAAGAAGCCTTGGTATTCTTGGAAGCTTTGTTTCCCTTGGAAGTATCGCAGGACCAGGAATAGGTGGAATCATTCTTCAAAAATTCACTTGGCATTATATATTTTTAATTAATATTCCCATTGGTATATTTGCTATTATTCTTGGTTACTTTGTTTTTCCAAAATCAAAAAGAAAAGAGTTACCTTTAAACTTAGATTTTTTAGGATTTATCTTATTCGATATAAGTGTAATTTCACTGTTTATGGGAATATTTATCGGACAAGTAACAGGATTTAATACTGCCTTTGTAATAGGATTATTTATTTTAGCTATTATAGCCCTGGCTGGATTTATACTTAGAGAAAAACAAGCTAAAAATCCATTGATAGATTTGACAATCTTTAATAGCAAAGCTTTCTCATTAGGATTAATTTGTGCTGTATTGATATTCTCATCAAACTTATTTATGAATACATTAATGCCATTTTATTTACAAAATACATTGAAACTTTCTACTTTTTTATCTGGAATTATACTTATGTGTGTTCCTATTGCAATGGTTGTTGTTGCACCAATTAGTGGGGCTTTATCTGATAAAATTGGATCTGAAGGTTTAACTTTTGTGGGGCTTTTAGTAGTCTGTATTTCCCAAATTTTATTAGTATTTATAGGTATAAAAACTACAGTTCCTTTTTTAATACTACTTACTCTTTTAACAGGTACTGGTGTGGCACTTTTTCAATCACCTAATAATTCAATAATCATGTCATCTGTTGCAAAAAATCACCTAGGAATTGCAGGTAGTATAAATTCATTAGCTAGAAACCTAGGTATGGTAACAGGTCTTTCTTTATCAACTACCATCCTATATAGTGCTATGAGCAGTCAGGCTGGGTACAAGGTAACAAGCTATATTGAAGGAAGAGATGACTTATTTTTATATGGAATTCATATAGCATTTTTAGTATCTTTTGTACTTTGTTTCATAGCTTTAATTATAACTGGTTATAGATTATTTGATAAAAAAATTCTCTAAGATAAATTTAAAAAGCCATTAATAATTTTTCTATTAATGGCTTTTTCCTATCTATATATCTAATTTAACATCATAAAACTTCATCCAGTTATTTAACTGAATCAAATAAGCAATAACCTGTGGACCTGTCATTAATTGTCCATACCAAGGTTGTTCAAAAGATGCCCCTCCTGTATCAACCAATCTAGATACAAAATCAAAATCTACAATTTGATGAATAGGAGATTTTTTATCTGCTAAAATCAATCTTAGCATTGTACTTACTTCCTTTGTATACTCTGGATTGTGAGTTTTTGGATAAGGACTTTTCTTTCTATCTATAATCTCGTCTGGCACTAATCCTCTCACAGCTTCACGAAGTAGTCCTTTTTCTCTACCATGTAATAACTTCATATCTTTTGGTAAATTAAAAGCATACTGAACTAGTCTCTTGTCAGCAAAAGGTACTCTTCCTTCTAAACTATTAGACATTGTCATTCTATCTTTTCTATTTATCAAGGTAATCATCTGATATTTTATATTAAGATAAGACAGTTCTCTTATAATTCTATCATTATGACTTTCTCCAGGCAATTTAGGAATTTTATTAATACTATCTCTACATAGTCCCTTTGTATAATCTTCAATAGGAAGAGATTTTAAATCATTTCTTAATATATTTTTTCTATATTCAATTGAATCAGCCCAAGGGAAGATTTCAATTGAGTCATATTCTCTTGTAAACCATGGATATCCTCCAAATACTTCGTCGGCACACTCTCCAGATAGCGCAACAGTTGCATATTTTCTTACTTCTTTTGCAAATAAATACAGTGAAGAGTCTATATCAGCCATTCCCGGTAAATCAGCTGCTATAGTTGCATCATCTAGTGCATGTGCCAAGTCCACATTATCTAATACCACATTATGATGATTGCTCCCTAAAAAATCAACCATTATCCCCACATAGTCCGAATCTGAATTAGGTTGAAATATATCCTTTTTAAAATACTTATCGTTATCCTTGTAGTCAATACAAAAAGTATTTAAAGTTTCCATATTATTTTTTTTAAACTTATCAAATGCTACTTTTGAAATTATACTGGAATCAAGTCCCCCTGATAAAAAAGCACAAACAGGTACATCACTGACTAGTTGATTTTCAATTACCTCAACTAATAACTCTCTTACATACTTTTTAGTTTTATCTAAGTCGTCCTCATGTTCCCTTACTTCTAACTCCCAATACTCATTTAAAGTAATACCTTTCTCATTAAAAATTAGATAAAATGCAGGTGGTACTTCTTTTATGTCTCTAAATATTCCACTTCCTAAACTTCTTGCTGGGCCTAAAGACATCAGCTCAAGTAAACCATCTTTATCTACTACGGAATCCACAGATGGATGCATCAATAAAGTTTTCATTTCTGAAGCGAAAACTAAATTCCCATCTTTGTAAGAATAAAAAAGTGGTTTTATACCCAGCGGATCTCTGCATAAAAACAATTCTCGATTATATTCATCCCAAATTCCAAAAGCAAAAATACCATTGATATAATCAACACAGTTTTTACCATATTCAATATATGATGTTAACAGAACTTCTGTATCTCCATAAGAATCAAAAGTATATCCTTTGGCAATCAAATCTGCTCTCACTTCTTCAGTATTGTAAAGCTCACCATTATAGCAAATGGTATATTCTCTATCCCCTATTTTCTTAGTCATTGGCTGAAGACCTCCAGTAGGGTCAACTATAGAAAGTCTTCTATGACCAATTAATGTATGATCGTAAACTTTTAGTCCTCCTGAATCAGGTCCTCTCAACTTTAGTGTATTAATCATTTTGTCCATTATATTGGAGTAATCTCTTATATTATTTTTAAGATTAGACCATCCTACAATTCCACACATAATATATCCTCCATTTGTTCAAGATATATTACTATATGATGAATAAATAAATTTTGATACATCTAAGGTTTATTTACTTCTATTAAGTTTTTAATATAGTTAATTTTATTCAAGTGTATACTATATATTGGGGTATTTTCTTTATTTTCTTAACTTATTCATTTTTAGAAACCTTAAATGTAATTTTAAAATAAATAAAATCATCTTTAATTTTAGCTCTTATATTGCCATTCATAGTTTCAACTAAAAGCTTAGTTATGGTAAGTCCAAGTCCAGAACTTTGATTACTTCTTGACTTATCTTTCATATAAAAACGTTTAAATAATTTTTCTACATCTGCTTCTTCTAGATTTTCAACATTATTACTAAAAATTATATCAATATTATCATTTGATTGTTTCATACATACTTTAAAAGTATCCTTTGCATATTTTATAGCATTTTGAATTAAATTAGTAAAAATTCTGCCTATAATGTCTAAATCACCTTGAATATTTATTGCTTCCTCACCAATATCTAGCTCCACATCTATTCCTCTTTTATCAAAATCATTATAATAAATTAGTAGTTGCTCCATCAGTTCTTTATGGATATCAATAGTTTTTATATCTACTTTATATTCATTTGCTTCTAATCTGGATAAATCATAAAAGATTTGAATCAAATCTTTTAAATCTCTAGATTTTCTCTCTACTATAGAAATATATTCATACTTTTCATCCTTTGTAATTTCTTCATCTTTTATTAATTCCAAATAACCCAATATGGATGTGAGTGGAGTTCTTAAATCATGAGATATATTTTCGATTTCTTTTCGTAGCTCTTTTTCCCTTCGAGTACTTTTAATTTTCTCCATCTGAGTTTTTTCTAAGTAATTATTCATCTCTTGCAATAAGTCTTCTAAGTCTTTGTTTGGAGATGCTAAAGTAAGCCTTCGATTTCTTTCAATATCTTCACATACCTCTTTTAAATCATATTTTGCTTCTCTAATATTTTTAGAAAGCAAAAAAAAGCGTGCAGAAAAATACACACTTGTAAAAAATAAAATTATCACTATAAAAATCATACTCTGCACACTCCTCTTTTATTATTTTATTTCAACCTTTTCAAATAGCTTCATTCCCAATAAATAAAATACTAAAGTTCCAACAATTCCTACTATAAAGCAATTTATTAAGCCTTGTTGACTACTCCAAAAGAATATAAATTTATGATCACCGCTACCTTCTGTAATATTTTTCACTATATTCCATGGCATAAGCTTAGCTATCTTTCTCAATATTTCTACTCTAGCTCCTAGTAGTTACATAACTTTAGGTATTATAACCATAATAGAAACCCACCACATAACTACTGTAGTTTCACTCTCGAATATAAAATAAAAACAATGAGCTACTGTAGCACTAACTAAAAATAATGGTATGCAGGCTATTAAAGCTCTTATTAGTTCATTTAAATAAATAGATCCACTATTATCAAGTAACAATAACACACTTCCAATGTAAACTGAACTAATAAGTATTAAGTTAATTAAAGCTATAATTAATAAAACTACAAACTTGCCAAAATAAATTTCACTTCTTGCTATTCAATAAGAAATAGAGTTTTTTAAAGTATGACTTTTATACTCTTGCCCAAATATTACTGCTACCATAGGCAAGCATAAAGCTAGAGGAATTCCCATACTCATATATAGTGATGAAAACGAGAAATAAGTATTGGCATAAGGAAAGTTTGGATCATTATTTACAAAACCTACAAGTACTCCATTTATAAATAGCACAAATGCCATGCATCCAAATAAAAATATATAATTTCCCTTGGAACGTATATTACGATAAACTTCACTTTTAATATAATTAATCATGTTGAATACTTCCTATTAAAGACATGTAGTAATTTTCAAGATTTACAGATTTCTCCTCCAAAGCTAATAATCCTATATTATTAGAAACAGCCAAACAACTTATTTTTTCTGATCCATCAATTCCTTCAAATATCTGAATTCTATCTTCTGGCAATACTTTATAATCCTTATATACCAACTCTTCTTCTAATAATGCTGACATTTTCTTAGGGTTATTTACTTTAATTTCTAAATAGCTTTTACATTTTTCCTCAAGTTCTTTGGCAGATAATTCTTCTACTAATTGACCTTTATTTAAAAATCCATAACATGTGACTACATTAGCTAGCTCAGATAATATATGGCTTGATATTAGAATTGTAATGTTCTTTTATTTATTAAGCTTTAAGAGTAAATTTCTTATTTCTATAATTCCTGATGGATCTAGCCCATTGATAGGTTCGTCCAACAATAATAACTCCGGCTCTGTCATCATAGCTAGCGCTAACCCTAATCTTTGTTTCATTCCAAGAGATAAATCTTTAAACTTCTTTTTATTTACATCTAATAAATTAACTTCTTTTAGAACTTTATCTATTTTGTCTTTGCCTGGTATTCCTCTTTGCATACGATAATATTCCATATTTTGCTCTACTGTTAATTTTTCGTAAAACTTGGCGATTCTATTATAGTTCCTGTTCTTCGTCTAGCTTTACCTAAATCGACCTTTGAAGTTTTCTCGAATAGTTCAAATTCACCACTACTACTTTCAGCCTGTCCTGTTAAAATTCTAAGAAGCGTAGTCTTTTCTGCTCCATTATTTCCTGCAACCCATAAATATCACCTTAATTTACAGTAATATCTATATTTGATAATGCATGATCTTGACCATATTTTTTACACAACTTGTGTGTTTTTATAATTGATTTTCATCTGCATTCTCCCTTCAACTTTTTAATTCTTTTTAAGTTTCAATTAACTTTACATTGATAAGAATACAGAAATATTTTTAATAAATATTCAAGAAAGTTTAAAGATTATTAATCATTATTTAATTTAAATCCAATCCCCAAAACTGTTTTTATATATTCTTCATCTTCTGCTATATCTTTTATCTTTTTTCTTATATTACTAACATGAACATTTACAGAGTTATCTTCACCATAATATCCACTCTTCCACACTTGTTCATATAAAGCTTCTCTGGAATAAACTTTATCTGGATTTTTTAGTAAAAGACATAATATATCAAATTCATGATTTGTTAATGCAATATTTTTTCCTCTAACTTTTACCGATCTAGATTATTTATTTAATACTAATTTTTTAAATTTATGTTCTTCATTATTAAAGTTCTCATTTATATTTTCCCCAAATCTTCTATATCTTCTTAGAAATATGTTCTTTCCTCATTTTTATCCTCCACTTTAAAGTTTTCTACGTTTCCTAAATCTAATATTATCATAATATATTTTATTATATAAATCATCTTTACATGTAATTTTCACTTTCAAGAAATCCAGTTATTTTAGCTTTA
>NZ_JANKBY010000091.1:0-11573 GCF_024621905.1 Terrisporobacter muris | reverse complement strand
CAAGAGTATTTGATATTTTTATTGAAGAGTATAAATTAGATAGCTTTGAAGAAGCAAAAAAAATTATATTGAAATTTATAAAAAAATATGAAATGAATTTTGTTGAAAATAGATTAACAGAATTTATATATATATTTATCTTCTTAAAGGCAAGAATGCATTCAAAGAGAGTTATTACTCAAGAAAATATAGATATTCCTAATGTAACAGTAATGAGCTCAATGAAGGAATATAAATTTGCTAAGGAATTGTTAGAAGTATATGAAAGTGAAGAGAATATAAAGCCTCATAATATCATGTATATTAGTGCTTGGATTTTAGGTATATCAGTAGGAAATGATGAGGAAGATACAGAGGATAGAGCTGTAATTTCAGAAATTGTAAATAAAATGATGACAAGGTTTGGATATTTAAGCGGAGTTTATTATATAAGCCAAGAAAAAATATTTAAACAACTATATTCTCATTTTAGACCAGCTTATTACAGACTTTTATTTAAATTACCTACTTATAATCCAATTTGTGAAAAGGTAAAAGAAGAATATAGATTAGTTTATACAATTGTAAGTAATGCAATGAAAGAGTTTTGCGGCCTATTTGGAGAAGAGGTTCAAGAAGAGGAATTAGCATATTTAACAATGCATTTTGCAACTTTATTTTCAAATGAAAAAGAGTTTAATGATCCTAGAAAAAGGAGAGCATTGATAGTTTGTTCAAATGGTGTGGGTAGTTCAGCTATCTTACATTCAGAACTTAAAAACTTATTTCCTGATTTACATTTTCTACCTATATTGGAGTCATCTAAGCTAGCAAATTTCAGTGAACCTGTAGACATTGTTTTTACTACGAATTATAAAGTAGAAGGTTTAAAAATAGATGTACCAGTAATTAGAGTTAGTCCTGTTATGACTGCAAAAGAAAAATATAAGATTACACGTGAAGTGTATATTCAGCTAGGGGACATTTTTTTAAGACAACCTAAAATAGATGAGGTTATGGATATAATAAAAAAATATGCGAAAGTAACTTCTGAAAGTATGCTTTCAAGTGAGTTACTAGCTTATTTTACACAAATAGAGAACTTTACGTCTAAGGAAGGAGAAGGACCTATGTTAAGTGAAATCACGAATGAAAAATTAATAAAACTAAAGGTCAAAGCTAAGGATTGGGAGGATGCAATTAGACAGTCGGCTTCTGTTTTAGTTGAAAACAATAAAGCAACTGAAGTCTATGTTGATGCTATGGTTAACTCGGCAAAATCATCTGGACCATATATAGTAATTACAAAACATGTGGCACTTCCACATGCAAGACCAGAAGCGGGTGTAAAAGAAATTGCAATAGGAATCGCGACTTTAGAGAATCCTGTTGAATTCGGAAATGATGAAAATGACCCTGTAAAATATGTATTTTGTCTAAGTGCAATAGATAATAATAGTCATTTACGTGCTATGTCTGAATTAGTTGAGTTATTGGAAAACGATGAATTCTTTAGTGTTTTAGATAATGCTAAAAATGAAAAAGAAATAATTGATTTTATAAAGTTACACGAATTATAAAAGGGAGGATTTAATTATGTATAAAATTTTAATCGCATGTAGAGCAGGAGTTGGGTCAAGTTTAATGTTGAAAATAAAGACTCAACAGGTCATTAAGGAAAATAATTTCCCGATAGAAGTTGAACATGGTTCATTAGATTCATTAAATGGATTTAATGGAGATGCTGTAGAAACAGTAATCGATGTCGCTGAAGAATTAAAAAATAAAAATTTAAAATGTGATATAATCGGAATTCGTAATGTCGTTGATCGTAAAGAAATAAAAGAAGCATTAGAAAAGTTTCTTGTTTCAAAAGAAAAATAAAATTTGATAAAATAGGGAGGAATATTTATGGAGTTTATTATTAGTTTATTAAGTACACCTGCTGTTTTACTTGGTGTAGTTGCATGTATAGGATTAATTCTTCAAAAGAAATCAGCTGTTGAAGTATTCACTGGAGCTTCAAAAACACTTATCGGTTTCTTAATATTTGGTATTGGTGCTTCTGCTATGACTGGTGCACTACAGAATTTTAATAAATTATTCCAATATGGTTTTGGAATTACAGGTGTTATAGCTTCACCAGAAGCAGCCACAGCACTTGCACAAGGAACATATGGATTTGCAGTTTCCTGTACATTGATTCTTGGATTTATATTAAACTTAGTTTTTGCACGTATTACAAGATTCAAAAATATTTTCTTTACAACAGGTCATAGTTTATTCTTTTCTTGTGTATTAGTGTTAATTATGAAAGCACATGGATTTGAAGATATGACTACTATATTAGTAGGTGGTACAATTTTAGGATTTATGTCTGCTGCACTGCCTCAATTCTGTCAACCATTTATGCGTGAATTAACAGGTGGAGATGAACAAGCAATTGGTCACTTCAATATGATAGGTTATGGTTTGTCAGGTTATATTGGACGTATATTCTCAAAGTATAAAGAAGAAACAACAGAATCTATAAAATTCCCTAAGTGGTTATCAATATTCAGAGATTTCTTAATGGGTCTATCAATAGTTATGATTATATTATTTTATGTTTCAACATTAAAAGCTGGTCAAGAGTTTACTCAGGAAATAGCAGGTTCAACACACTGGTTAGTATTCCCTCTTATAGAAGCGTTTACATTTGTTGCAGGTATGTCAATATTAATGTCAGGTGTTCGTATGTTCTTAGCTGAAATAACTGCAGCATTCGTAATTATTTCGGAAAAATATATTCCAGGTTCACGTCCTGCACTAGATGTTCCAACAGTATTCCCATATGCACCAAATGCTGTTATTATAGGATTCCTTTCAGCATATGCTGCTGGTCTATTAGCAATAGTTGTTATGGCATCATTCCCTGGTGTATTCCCAGTGGTAATCATTCCAGCTGCTCATATATGTTTCTTCTCAGGAGGTACAGCTGCAGTATTTGGAAACGCATCAGGAGGATGGAGAGGTGCTATTGCAGGGTCATTTATTGCAGGATTATTTCTAGCATTTTTACCAACAATACTATATCCAGTTTATGGAACGCTTGGTATAGAAGGTGCAACTTTCCCGAATATTGACTATAACGTAGTAGGATCAATATTACATAGTATTTTACAATTTATAAAGCCTATTTAATCTATATTAATACCCTATAAGAGCCATAATATGGCTCTTATAGTTTTAAGGAGGAGAAAATTATGACAGAAAATACATTATCTAAATTTTTGGATACTTTGTCTAATGAGGTATCAATATTCATTGAGTCAATAGATGAAGATGCTATAAATAAAGCACGTGATTTAATTCTAGAAGCAGAAAGTAATCATGGACGAGTACATGTAACTGGTATTGGTAAACCAGGTCATGTATCTGGATATATTTCATCATTACTTTCATCTACAGGAACTCCATCATATACACTACATGGCACAGAAGCAGTACACGGATCAAGTGGTCAAGTAGTTGCTGGTGATGTGGTTATTGCAATATCAAATAGTGGTGAAACTCAAGAGCTAAAAACAACAGTAGAAACACTAAAAGTAAACGGAGCAAAAATAATTGGGGTAAGTGGTAATGATGATTCATGGTTAAGATATGCATCTGATATATTCTTGTTAGCAGGTGTTAAACACGAAGGTGGTTGCCTTAACAAGGCTCCTCGTGCTTCAATTCTTGCAGAAACTATAGTATTACAGTCATTAAGTATTGCATTACAATATGCGAAAGGGCTTGATGTACAGCAGTATGTGAAGTGGCATCCAGGAGGAAGTCTTGGAAAATCAATTAGAGAGGAGATTTAACTTTATGGGATATAAAGGTATTATATGCGCGATGATAACGCCACTTGATGAAAATCAAAATATTAATCCTCAAGCAACATGTAAGCTAATTGACTATCTAATTGATAAGGGTGTTTATGGATTATTCATTTTGGGAACGAATGGTGAATGTCATGTGTTGACAGATGATGAAAAAGTTGAATTTGCGAAAATCGTTATAGATCATACTAATAATCGTGTGCCTGTTTTTGTTGGAACAGGTGGTAACTCAACTCGTGAAGTAATAAGTTTATCAAAAAGAATGGAAGAAATAGGTGCAAGTGCATTATCAATAATTACTCCATATTTTGTAGCTCCAACACAGGAAGAATTAATTTTACATTATAAAACTATAGCTAGTTCAGTTAGTTTACCTATTATGATGTATAATATGCCAGGTAAGACAGGTATTAATATTGAACCGGAATCAGTAAGTGAATTAGCAAAGATAAAGAATATTGTTGGAATTAAGGATAGTAGTGGTAAGCTTGATAATATGAAAGCTTATATTGAAGTAACTAAGGAAGAAGATTTCAATGTATTCTCTGGATCAGATTCACTTATTCTTGATATATTGAAAGCTGGTGGACAAGGAGCTGTTGCGGCAACAGCAAATTTCCTTGCAGGAATTGACGTTGCTATTTATGATAACTTCATAAAGGGGAATATAGAAGCAGCTCAAGAAGCTCAGGATAGTATAGAAGAGCTTCGTCGTATACTAAAGTTTGGTACTATTCCATCAGTTATAAAGAAAGCCGTTGTTTTAAATGGAATTAATGTTGGACCTGCGCGACTTCCTGTAACTGAACCAACTGGAGAAGTACTTGAAGAAATTAAACGGGTAGTTGAAAATTATAGAGTAACATTTAATAAAAATTTATAAGAAAAAACAGTTAATCCTATTAATATATGATTAATAGATGTCTCATTAAGAATATAATTGAACTTAATATAGATCAAAAACGGTTTAGGGAATATAGAGGTGAATGATATGAAAAAGATGAATGTAACCAAAAGAATGGTAGATTGTGGAGCTCTTGCAATTGTAAGAGCAGAAACGCTTGACCGTGCATGTGAAATTGCTGAAGGTTGTATGAAAGGTGGAGTAACAGTTATAGAAATAAGCTATACTTTGAATAATGCTGGAGAGATAATTCAAGGACTTAACAAGAAGTATGGCAAAGAACTTTGTGTAGGAGCAGGAACTGTTTTGGATAGTGAAACAGCTCGTCATGCTATTTTACACGGAGCACAGTTTATT
Organism: Terrisporobacter muris; assembly: GCF_024621905.1. Classification (NCBI taxonomy): domain Bacteria; kingdom Bacillati; phylum Bacillota; class Clostridia; order Peptostreptococcales; family Peptostreptococcaceae; genus Terrisporobacter; species Terrisporobacter muris. The sequence goes on along the minus strand of NZ_JANKBY010000091.1, from coordinate 6,467 downwards.
ATTGCACCCAATTATGATGAAGGTGTAGCAAAAATTTGTAATAGATATCAGATTCCTTATGCTCCAGGATGCACATCATTAACTGAAGCGGTAGATGCATTGAGTTTAGGGGCCGCTTTTATTAAAGCCTTTCCGATATCAGATTTTTATGGACCTAAATTAGCAAAAGTGTTTAAGACACCAATACCTGATATGCCGATATTGGCAAGTGGTGGAATTACTCTTGATAATTTGCATGTATGGTTGGAAAATGGAGTTGATGTCTGTGGGTTTGGAGGATTATTAACTAAAGGAACTTCTGAGGATATTGCTGAAAATGCTAGAAAGATTCGTGAAATCATTAAAAATACAAGATAAGTCTAAAATTAAGAGCCACTTTTAAGTGGCTCTTAATAAATATAAGGAGGAATAAAATTTGAATATTGAAAAATTAAAAGATATAGCAAAAGATATTAGAATAGACATAATAGAAATGTTATCAGAATCAAAGTCAGGACATCCAGGTGGATCATTATCAATAGCAGATATATTAACTGTATTATACTTTGAAGAAATGAATGTAAAAGTAGAAGAACCTAAATGGGAAGACAGAGACAGACTTGTTTTATCAAAAGGACATGCAGCACCAGGATTATATGCAGCATTATCAGAAAAGGGATATTTCCCAAAAGAAGAACTTAAATCTTTAAGAAAATATAAATCAAGACTTCAAGGACATCCTGATATGAATAAAACTTCAGGGGTAGATATGTCTACAGGTTCACTTGGACAAGGTTTATCAGTAGCTAATGGAATAGCTTTATCAGGAAAATTAGATAAAAAAGATTATAGAGTATATACGATAATAGGAGACGGGGAACTTCAAGAAGGACAAATTTGGGAAGCAGTAATGAGTACAGCTCATTATAACTTAGATAATTTAGTAGCTTTTGTAGATTTAAATGGACTACAAATAGATGGATCAAATGAAGAGGTCATGAATGTAAATCCAGTAGACAAGAAGTTTGAAGCTTTTGGATGGAATGTATTAGTTATAGATGGACATAACTTGGAAGAAATAAAAGAAGCTTTAGATAAAGCAAGAGGAATAAAAGGCAAACCAACAGCAATAATAGCTAAAACTATTAAAGGAAAAGGCGTTTCTTTCATGGAAAATCAAGCTTCATGGCATGGAACAGCACCGAACCAAGAACAAAAAATACAAGCCTTAAATGAGCTAAAAGGAGGAGAGTAATGATGAATATAGCAACAAGAGAAGCTTACGGAGAAGCTCTAAAAGAATTAGCGGTAAATGAGAACATAGTAGTTTTGGATGCAGACCTTGCTAAAGCAACAAAAAGTATAGAATTTAAAAAAGTAGCGTCAGAAAGATTCTTTGATATGGGAATAGCAGAATGTGATATGATAGGAACAGCAGCCGGATTAGCTACTTGTGGAAAGATACCATTTGCAACAACTTTTGCTATGTTTGGTGCAGGTAGAGCATTTGAACAAATAAGAAATTCAGTGGCATATCCAAACTTGAATGTAAAAATAGCAGTAACACATGCAGGTGTAACAGTAGGAGAAGATGGGGGAAGTCATCAAGCTATAGAAGATATATCTTTAATGAGAAGTGTACCAAATATGGTAGTAATAAACCCAGCTGATGCAATAGAAGCAAAAAAAGCAGTACATGCAGTAGCAGAGTATTATGGACCAATATATATAAGATTTGGTAGAGCTGGTACACCAATAATTCATAATGAAGACTATGAATTTAAGATAGGTAAAGGTGAAATTATAAGAGAAGGAAAAGATGTACTTATAGTAGCAACAGGAATAATGGTAGCTAAAGCATTGGAAGCAGCTGAGATTCTAAGTAAAGATAACATAGAGGCTACAGTAGTAAATATATCGACTATAAAACCATTAGACACTGAAATCATAGTGAGTTTAGCTAAAAAAATAGGGAAGGTAGTTACAGCTGAAGAACACAGTATAGTAGGTGGATTGGGGTCAGCAGTAGCGGAGGTGTTATCTGAACAATATCCTACTAAACTTAAGAGAGTAGGAATTAAAGATATATTTGGACAATCAGGAAATCCAAATGCTTTATTAGAGCATTATGGACTAACTACAAAAGATATAGTTGAGGCAGTAAAATCTATTTAGACTTAGCTGTAATTATTAAAGGAGGTAGCCATGAGTATAAATTCATGTAATTTAGAAAATGATTTAAAATTTGCATTAAATAAGCTAAAAAATGGTACAGATATAAGAGGTATAGCCATAGAAATTAAAAATTATAAAAAATCTCTAACTTCTGAAGCTGTATCATTAATTGGGAATGGTTTCTCAAAGTGGTTAAAAATTAAAAATGCTAATAAGAAAAATTTAAAAGTAGCCATAGGTATGGATTCAAGACTATCTGGGCCACAGTTAAAAGAAGCCTTAGAGGAAGCTTTAACTAGTGAAGGATTAACTGTTTATGATTGCGGAATTAGTACGACTCCATCTATGTTTATGGCTACAGTTTTAGAAGATTATAAATGTGATGGATCAATGATGATTACAGCAAGTCATCTTCCTTATTATTATAATGGAATTAAATTTTTCACTTCAGAAGGTGGTTGTGAAAAAGAAGATATTGATGAAATTTTAGATTTAGCTAGTACACCTGGAGAAGATTCATCAAACCTTACAATAGGAGAAATTAAAGAGGTTAATTTAATCGAAGATTACTCTAAGTTATTAGTAAATAAAGTAAGAGATTCTGTAAACTGTGAAAAACCACTAGAAGGAAGAAAAATAATTGTGGATGCAGGAAATGGGGCTGGAGGATTCTTTGCTGATAAAGTATTAAAGAATCTTGGGGCTGATACTGAAGGCAGTCAATTTCTTGAACCAGATGGAACTTTTCCAAATCATATACCTAACCCAGAAAATAAAGAAGCTATGGGGTCTATAAAAAATGCAGTACTAAGTTCAAAAGCAGATTTAGGAATCATATTTGACACGGATGTAGATAGAGCTGCTATAGTTTCTCGAACAGGAGAAGAAATAAATAAAAATGCTCTTATAGCACTAATATCTTCTATAGTAATAGGTGAAAATGAAGGGACAACTATAGTTACAGATTCTATAACATCTACAGGGTTAACAGAGTTTATAACGAACCTAAATGGAGTACACCATAGATTTAAAAGAGGATATAAAAATGTTATAAATGAAGCTAAAAATTTGAATGAAAAAGGCATTAATTGTCCTGTGGCAATAGAAACTTCTGGACATGCAGCCTTAAGAGAAAACTATTTTTTAGATGATGGAGCATATCTTGTAGTGAAAATTCTTATAGAAATGGCAAAACTAGAAAAAGAACATGAAGATATATCAGACTTGATAAAAGACTTAAAGCATGCTGCTGAATGTGAAGAAAAAAGAATTGAAATCAAGTGTGAGGATTCTAGGGCTTATGGACAGTGTGTCATAGAAGGCTTGAACGAATATGTTTCTCAGATTGAAGGATGGAGTATAGAACCTAAAAATTATGAAGGTATAAGAATAAACTGTGATAAAGAAAAAGGCTGGTTTATTCTTAGAGTATCTCTACATGAGCCATTATTGGCCTTAAATATTGAAAGCGATATTGAAGGTGGAGTAAAAAGTATTTTTTCAAAGCTTGAGATTTTTATGAAAAATTATAATAATTTAGTTTTATAGACTTTAAATGGTTGGGAGAGATAAAAAAGCTCCAACCATTTAAAATTTATAAATTAAAAAAATAAATTTTATATCACATTGACTTATATAACATACAAGTGATGGAGAGTATAAATAATATTAAAATAAAGATTGTAATAAAGTATTAAAATAGATATTCTTATATAGGATAAGAATATTAAAAAACTTATATACACCTTAATAAAAACAAATGGAGAAAATTATGAATAATAAAATTTCAAATAAATTTATTACAATGATTAAGTACAATTTTAGCACATTAATTTTATTTGAACTAATTCACAAATTAATAGCTTTACTTATGATTCCAACCTTTAAATATATAGTTGATATATCAATGTTTAGTTCAAATATAAAGTATGTAAATGTAGATAATATTATAAATTTATTAACTAATCCAATATCACTAATCTTAGTAATATTAATAGTGATAGTACTAGCTTTTTATATGATATTTGAATTTATTTCTTTGATTATATGTTTAAATGAGTCTGTTCAGTATAAAAAGATTGGATTATTTGAACTTGTTAAAATATCAATAAATAGATGTATAGAGATATTTAAATTTAAAAACATATTATTAGTATTATTCGTACTGTTAATAATTCCATTAACTAATTTAACTTTAACATCTACTTTTATAGAAAATTTGAAGTTACCAGATTACATACAAGATTACATAAGTTCTAATCATGTACTGAATATAATCTATCTTTTCGTTATGTTGATTTTATATATATTGGTTATCAGATGGATTTTCAGTATTCATGAGATTACTTTATCAACAAATACATTTAAAGAGGCTAGAAAAAATAGTGTAAGAATTACAAGAGGTAAATATATTAAGCTAATTGTTGTTTCTGTTGGGTTATTTATATTAACCTCAATTATAGGATATATAATTTATAAAGCTTCAATTATATTGATAGGGTTATGGACAAAGTATTATATTCCAAGGTATTATGATTTAGATACTGATTTAAAAAGCATATTTATAAATAGGTGTTTCATAATTAATGAATACGCAGTAGTTGTTTCTATGATATTTAACGCTATAATTAATATGGGTATTATTTCATCACTTTATTATGAATATAAAGGCATTGATATTCATAAATTTAATCCTAAAAAAAATAAAAAGCCAATATAAAAATATATTTCTAAATTAATAGTAATATTATTTTTATTCCAACTTGAATCCATGGGATTTTCATACTTAACCCAAAATGATGCATTTAATACATCATTTTTTTACAATACAACAGCTACAGGTCATAGAATTTCAGCTGCAAGAGCTCCAGAAAATACACTAGCAGCACTACAAGAAGCTATTAATGGTGATGCAAAATATATAGAAATAGATGTGCAAGAGACAAAGGATGGAGAGTTAATTATAATTCATGATTCGAATTTTAAGAGAACTACAGGTGTATATAAAAATACCTGGGAAGTTAATTATGATGAAGTTAAAACATACGATGCAGGCAGTTACTTTAGTTCAGACTTTTCTGGAGAGAAAATACCAACCCTTCAGGAAGTAATAGACAGCGCTAAAGGTAAAGTGGAATTAGTTATAGAGATAAAACTTAATGGTCATGAAAAAAGTGATGTAACGAAAAGAGTTTTAGACTTAATTAAAGCCAATAAAATTGAACATCAGAGTATTATAGCTTCCATGGATAAAGATGTATTAAAAAGGGTTAAGGAATTAGATTCAAGCATTGAAACATGTTATTTAACTGCAGTAGCATATGGTAACCTTTATAATTGGGACTATGTTGATATATATGGGATTGAATCAACATTTGTAAATAAAACAATGATCAATGAAATACACAATAATGGTAAAAAAATATTTGTATGGACTGTGAATAGTAGTAAATTAATAGATAAAATGATAGAGTTAAATGTTGATAGTATAATTACAGATAACCCATATTTAGTTTCGGATTCTATTTTTTGGAAGAAAAATGGATATATTAATAAAGTAGCTAATGCCTTATTTAATAAATAATAATGAAATTTAGATAAGTAATATTTAATTTTTATATAGTAAGGAGTTGCATGACTAAATTTTAATCAGACATGCAACTCCTTTATTAATTTATATGGTTTTATTTTTATTACTATTTATGATATTTAAACTTTGGAAGTAACTCATGCATAAATATATGCTATACATAAGAATTACAATTGATGATAGCATATTTTTTAATATACCTACATCTACAAGCTCAAGTATCATAACATAAATTAATTTAGTTACGAATAATGAGTGTAAGATAGCTAATGATAGTGGTGTAATAAATATTGTTAACACCTGTATAAAAATAGCTTTCTTTAGATGTTTCTTTTTTATACCAAGTTTTCTTAATAGATTAAATTTTTCTTTATTTGAAGTTGACTCTGAAAGTTGTTGTAAAGCAAGTACTGTGCCTGATGATATTAACAAAATAATTCCTAAATATACTGATATGAAAGAAAATGTAGTATTAAGTGCAATTTTTTCTCCATCTATTACTAATTTTTGGTCTAACATGTATTCATAATTATTAGAATTATCTTTTATATTATAAAAAGCATCTAAAAACATGTTATCATAGTTATTGTTTGACTCAGTATAGTTAACATTTAAAATAGTCATAGTAGGATTTAGATTATCTAAAACTATATCGGGAACAATAATTGTACCAAAATCTGTGGCATTTACATTGGAGCTATATGTTAAATTATATAATTTTGAA
>NZ_JANKBY010000090.1:0-11833 GCF_024621905.1 Terrisporobacter muris | reverse complement strand
ATATGGAGAGAGAATAATTAATAAAAAAATTAAGGGAACTTACAAGGAAAGTATCTAGTGAATATTATGGCTATTCAAAACGGACATACTAGGCAGGACACACTACCTTTTTGGGTAGCAGATATGGATTTCCATCGTCCAGAATAGGTGAAATAAATAAATTGAAATAGATTGAGATAAGATAGCCATTGATATAAAATCAATGGCTTTTCTGCTATAATTAATAGATAAATAGGAGCTTGGGGAGACTATGATGGAATTAATAAGAGTATGTTTGATTATGATAGCCATATGTTTATATGCGATGCTTTTGATAGATATAATAAAAATAAATAAAACATTAAAGAATAGTATAGGAGAGAAAGTAGAAGATATTATTCCAGAATTTGATAAATTTATGAATAAAGATATGGTATGTATAATACTGGAATCTGTAATTACTTTTATAGTTACTCTTATTTAGTAAAATTAATTATTATATTGAGCTTTTTAGTAAGGTATTTATTGAAAGGAATAGTAATCTTAGAAGAAAATAGCAAGTTGTTGACATAGAGTTAATAAGTTATAATACTCTTAAATTATAATAAAAAGGATAAGGTTATTAGTATGAATATTTGTGGGATTATATGGGATTATGATGGAACTATTATAAATAGTGCAACAAAAAATATTGAAGTAACAATTGAAGTATTGAAACATTTTGATAAAGATATTGAAAAGCATTTACCACAGGCATTGCAAACATATGAAAATTATCAAAAGGCAAATCATATGTATAAAAACTGGCGTGAATTATATGTGAAAAGTTATAATTTAAAAGAAGAGCAATTAGACGAAGCAGGAAGTCTTTGGACTCCAGAGCAACTAAAAAATAAAACAATACCTTCCATGTTTGAAGGAATGGCTCAACTGTTTCATAAATTGGAACATGTAAAAATGGGAATTTGCTCACAAAATAGTAATAAAAATATAAAAGAAACATTGAAACATTATGGAGTGGATCATTGCTTTGATGCAATCATTGGTTATGATGATATATCAGGGAGTGAACAAAAGCCAGACCCTACTGGTTTTTTAAAATGTGTTGACTCCTTAAATCTTAACAATAAAAATGGTACATTTATTTATATAGGTGACCATAGTGAAGATGTGGTATTTGGTAAAAATGCACAAGAGGCATTAAAAGGACACAATGTAAATGTTATATGTATTACTGTTGATTACTTGAATTTAAATTTAAATACATATAAAAAATGGTCAAAACAACCAGATTACTTTGTTCAAACAGCATATGAATTAGATAGCATATTAGATAATCTATTAAATTTTGATACTAAAAAATAACAGACTTATATAAAGTTAAATAGGAGCATATGCTCTTATTTTTTTACGAAAGTAGGTATACAATTGTATAATTAAAGAAGAAAATAGACAAATAAATAGATGTCTTAATGAATTTTGCAGAAGAATTAGAAATTAAAAATGAAGTAAATTATTTAAAAACAGATACTTATTCTATAAATACTAAGATGAATTCATTGTTTAGAAAATTTAACTATAAACTTGTTGGGTAGATGAGTTTCTTAGAAAAAGAACAACCATTTTATTGTTATGAAAAACATTATAATATTTACTCAAAGGCTATGCCCTCACAAGGATATTAGTCAAAAGATTAAAATAATATGAAACACTAGAGCATTAAGATTTAATGCTCTTTTTTATGACCTATTTATAGGTCATTTTTTAATTGTAAGGAAGAGCCCACGCAGTGGCTTAAAGTGTTTCGCCGACACGTCGCTCAAGCAAAGCAAATTTTTTATGAGGAAAATAATTATTTCACAAGAAAAGTCTACCAAAAAAACAAGGGGATTTTAGATATGAAAAGCTAAAAAATTCTTGTTTTCTTTATATACATAAGCAAAATATCTAAAAAAAGTTTTTTAGGAGGATACAGTGGGTGGAGAGTTTTGATTATATCAATTAAAGGCCTTGAAATTAGCAAGTTTTAAACAGTTGACAGTACAGTCGCTATAGAAGATATAACTTAATTAAGATGATAAATTAAAAAAATATCAATGAAGTAATTAAGCAAAAGTAGTAATTAAGAGAAATAAAAAATTAAGTAAAAATTGATTAGAGATGTATGGGAAATAAATTGAGAAAGGATGGAATAACACATGGATTTTTCATTAAGTAAAGAGCAAGAAATGATAAAAAAGTTGGCTCAACAATTTGCAGATGAACAATTAGATCCAGTAGCAGCAGAAATTGATAAGGAGCATACTTTTCCAGTAGATAACTTCAAGAAAATGGCAGAAGTAGGATTCACAGGTATTGGTGTTCCAAAAGAGTATGGTGGTTCAGGTGGCGGTGCTTTGGAAGAAGTATTGGCAGTTAGTGAGTTTGCAAAGAAATGTATGTCTTCAGCAGCCATATTATCAATCCATTTAATAGCTCCTCACGCTATTTATAAACATGGTAATGAAGAACAAAAACAAAAATTCCTACCAAAACTTACTAAGGGCGGATCTTTGGGAGCTTTTGCTTTAACTGAACCAAATGCAGGTTCTGATGCAGGTTCAGCAAAAACTACTGCCATATTTGACCCTGAAACAAATGAGTATGTGCTAAATGGTACTAAATGTTTTATTTCTGGAGGCAGCCGTGCAGAAGTGTTAATAGTATTTGCTCTAACTCAACCAGAAAAGGGACTAAAGGGTATGTCAGCAATAATAGTTGAAAAAGGAACTCCAGGATTTAGTATTGGTAAAGTAGAGTCGAAAATGGGTCTTGCTGGTTCAGAAACTGCGGAGTTGATATTTGAAGATTGTAGAGTTCCGGCATCTAACCTTTTGGGAAAAGAAGGTCAAGGATTTAAAATAGCAATGCAAGCACTTGATGGTGCTCGTATAGGAACAGGTGCTCAAGCAGTAGGTGTAGCTCAGGGAGCTTTGGAACTATCAGTTAAATATACAAAAGAACGTATTCAGTTTGGAAAACCTATAGGTGCTTTACAAGGAATTCAGTGGTATATAGCTGATATGGCAACTAAAACAGAAGCAGCGCAGTCACTTGTTTATAAGGCAGCATATTTAAAAGATGCAGGCAAACCTCACACAACAGAGGCTGCTATGTGTAAACTTAATGCGGCAGAAAATGCACGTTTTGTAACGAATTTGGCACTCCAAATTCATGGTGGATATGGTTATATGAAAGACTACCCACTTGAAAGAATGTATCGTGATGCTAAGATTACTGAAATTTATGAGGGAACTTCTGAAATTCACAAAGTAGTTATAGCAAGAGCAGTTATGAAATAGGGAAAAAGGAGTGGATGAAATAATGAGAATTTATGTTTGTGTTAAACAAGTACCAGACACATCTGGAAAAGTAGCTGTTAACCCAGATGGAACACTTAATCGTGGATCTATGGCTACTATTATAAATCCTGATGATATGGTTGCAATAGAGCAAGCTTTAGAAATAAAAGATGAACTAGGATGCAAAGTAACAGCAGTAACAATGGGACCTCCTCAAGCAGAAAATATGCTTCGTGAAATTCTTGCAATGGGAGCGAATGACGCTGTTTTAATATCTTCTCGTGAATTTGGTGGTTCAGACACTTTTGCCACATCACAAATTATAGCAGCAGCAATTACTCATTTAGGTATAAGTGATGAAGATATAATTTTCTGTGGACGTCAAGCAATAGATGGAGATACAGCTCAAGTTGGACCACAAATTGCAGAAAAATTAAACATACCTCAAGTTACTTATGCAGCAACAATTAAAAAAGATAAAAACAAATTAACTATAAAACGTATGCTTGAAGACGGATATATGATGGTGGATGTTGAAACTCCTTGTCTTATAACATGTGTAAAAGAAGATAATATAGTACCTCGTTATATGACTATTAATGGAATTATGGAATGTTATTCTAAAGAGCTTACTGTTCTTGATTTTAATGCTCTAAAAGATGAGCCATTGATTGAAGTAGATACTATAGGACTTAAAGGTTCTCCTACAAATATATTTAAGTCATTTACACCTCCACAAAAAGGCGTTGGAAAAATGCTTGAAGGTGATAGTAAAGAAACAGTTGCCAATTTAGTAGATGAATTGAAAAAATTACATGTTATTTAATAATGAAAGGAGACAACAAATATGGAATTCAATAGTTCTCATATAGAAGAATTTAAAGATATTTGGGTATTTTGTGAACAACGTCATGGACAGTTAATGAATACAAATTTTGAATTAATAAGTGAAGGTAGAAAATTAGCTGATGAAAAAGGAGCAAAATTAATAGGAGTATTACTTGGTCATAACATAAGTCATTTGGCAAAAGAGTTAGGTGGTTATGGAGCTGACAAAATAATAGTTTGTGATGATGAAAATCTTGAGCAATATACTACAGATGCATATACAAAAGTATTTTGTGATGTAGTAATGGACAAAAAACCAGAAGTTATTTTAATTGGTGCGTCTAATATAGGAAGAGATTTGGCACCAAGATGTGCAGCTAGACTGCACACAGGACTTACAGCAGACTGTACACATCTTGATATAGATATGAATAATTATGTGGAATTTATAAAAACATCTTCTACTCTTGATTTATCAAAAACAAAATTCAAAATGGAAGATACAAATTTAAAAATGACAAGACCTGCTTTTGGTGGTCATTTAATGGCTACTATAATATGTCCTAGATTTAGACCTTGTATGTCAACTGTTAGACCAGGAGTTATGAAAAAAGTCGAGTTTAGTGAAGAAAAAGCAAGTTCTTGTGAAGTAGAAATTTATCCAGTTAACATAGATGAAAAAGATTTAAAGACAAAAGTACTTGAAGTTGTAAAAGAAGCTAAACAAATGGTTGACCTTGTAGGAGCAGATATTATTGTTTCTGTAGGTCGTGGAATTAGTAAAGATATTGAAAAAGGAATAAAACTTGCTAATGAACTTGCAGATGCTTTTGGTGGAGGAGTTGTTGGAGGTAGCCGTGCTGTTATAGATTCTGGATGGTTATCAGCAGATCACCAAGTAGGTCAAACAGGAAAAACAGTTCATCCAAAAGTATATGTTGCCTTAGGTATATCAGGAGCAATTCAACACAAAGCAGGTATGCAAGACTCAGATTTGATTATTGCAGTAAACAAAGACGAGAAAGCACCAATATTTGATTGTGCTGACTTTGGTATAAATGGAGATTTATTTAAAATTGTTCCAATGATGATAGACAGCATAAGAGAAGCCAAAGAAAATAAATAAGCAATAGATGTATGGAGGATATAAATGAATAATTTAAATAAAAATGGAGATTTAAAACTACCTGCTTTATTTATGATGGGTGGGGCATTGTTTTCCATGCACTTTGGGGCATCTAGCATGGTTTGGCCAATGAACTGGGGAAAAGAAAGTGGCTCATCTGTATTAATAGCTTTTGCTGGTGCGTTTATCACATCATTGTTACTTACACTACTTGCTTATGTTGCTTTATCAAGAGGAAATGGTAGTTATAGTAAAATTGCAACTCGTGTTTTAGGAAATAAATTAGGAAAATTTTATACAGTATTAACAATTGTAATACTTGGTCCCCTATATGCTATTCCTCGTATGAGCGCAGCAGCATGGGACTCAATAGTTCAAGCATTTGGACTAAATTCACAATCTAGATTACCACTTATTATATTTACAATTATATTTTATCTAGTAACTTATGTGTTTTTAATTAGCCCAGGGAAAACAATGGATCGTATCTCTCAGATTTTATTCCCACTACTTATTATTATTGTAATAATCGTTGTAGGTAAGGGACTTATAGATCCAATATCAACACCAGTGGCAAAATCTTATGAAGGTTCAGCTTTTTCCTATGGTTTTACTAATGGATATGCAACAGCGGAAATACTTTGTGCCCTAATATTTGGCGTAGTTATATTAAACTCATTAAAAGAAAAGGGTATTTCAGAAGATCGTATGAGCAAAAACATTATTAGAGTAGGCATAATAGGTATTGCACTTTTAACTCTTACACATCTATGTCATATGTTAATAGGTGCTTCAACAGGAGGCACAATAGATTTAACATACACAGCTCTTTATACGGAAGTTGCTACACAATTATTAGGAAAAGCTGGTGGAGTTTTATTTTCAGTAGCACTATTCTTTGCAGCTCTTACTACTGCAATAGGAATGACTTCTGGATGCGCAGAATTTTTCGTAGACACAACACAGGGAAAAATTGATTACAAGAAGGCATCTATTTCCATATTAGTACTTAGTACAATATTCGGTTGCATGGGACTTTCATCAATACTTGAATTATTAGGGCCTATACTTGATGGAATATATCCAGCAGCAATAGTACTGGTAATATACTATGCTATTATGCCAAACAACCAAAATGAAAAAAACTTAAAGGTGTGTTCTTATGCAATGATAACAGCCTTAGTATTTGGTGCTATTGATACAATTTACGCTTATGGAATTAAATTAAATATAGATTTAGGCATAATAAATAAATTCTATGAGGCACTTCCTCTATCATCTGAAAAACTTGCATGGGTTCCATGGACAGTTCTTGTTGCCATTATTGGATACTTCATATTTAGATGTAAGAGAGAGAAGATAGATGATGTTGTTAGTTAAATAAAAATTTGGAGGAATTATTATGAGAAAAGAGTCTTTTTTAAGTTATAACATGACAACTGCAGATGCAGCTAACCCAGATGGATTAATATCAATTGGACGTCAGTTTGATTTTATAGGTGACGTGGAAACAGAAGAAATGATTTTGTGTGATGGTGATGAGTCACTTTGCCTAGGATATCACGATGTTAAATGTTATAAAGATGTTTATGTGGGAGATATGGTTGATTACAAAGCTACATTAATAAAAGTTGGAAATTCATCTCGTGATTGCAAAATAGAAGTTTATAAACTTGCTACTCCAGCATTTCGTGAAGGAAAAACAGATTGTAAAAAAGGTGATATGATTTGGTTTGATGAGCCAGTTCTTTGTACAGAAGGATATGTTCGTTTGGTAGTTAAAAAACATTTACAACGTGGAGAGCAACCAGATGGTATAGTTACAGATCCATGGTTCCCACTTGATGATTTTCCAGAGGAAGCTGAAGCAGAAATATAATTAAAATTTAAATAAAAAATATTATGAAAAGGGGAATTGAATTATGAATGAACAACAGACAGTAACATTTCGTTATAGAATGTCAAATAGAGATGTTTTTTACCTTGGAGGACTTATAAATGGAGCTAGAAATATAACACTTATGAATGATGCAGCCATAAGACTAATGGCTAAGGTATTTGGAAATACAGGTCACTGCGTGGAAGTTAAAAAAATACGTTTATATACACCATCTCAAGCAGGTGATTATATGGAATATATAGCAAGAACTAAAAAAATCGATGGAAATCGTGCATTAATAGAAGTAAGAGCTTTCAAAGTTATAGAAGTTCCAAAAGAGCCACCATTCCCAAGTTCAATAGATGTACTTCCTGAACCAGTACTATCAACAGTAGGACAATTTGTTTACGAAACTTTTTAAAATAGAAGATAAAGGAGAGTATTAATCATGAAAAAGGCACTTGAAGGATTAAAAGTTGTAGATCTTACTTCAGCATTAAATGGACCTTTTTGCACAATGATATTGGCGGACTATGGTGCTGATGTTATAAAAATTGAGCCTATAAATGGTGACCAATGTCGTGAATGGGGTCCAATAGATGAGAAAAGTGGTGAAAGTGGCTTTTATTGCTATGTAAACCGTAATAAAAAAGGTGTTACTCTTAACCTTAAGTCAGAAAAAGGTAAAGAAATGTTTTTCGATTTAGTTAAAGATGCAGACGTGGTTGTGGAAAATTACAAAGGAGGAGTTACAAAAAGGCTGGGAATAGATTATGAGTCAGTTAAAAAAGTAAACCCTTCTATTATATATGCATCTGGTTCAGGCTTTGGTCAAAATAGTCCAATTTCACACAGAGCTTGTTATGACATAGTAGCACAAGCAATGGGTGGAATGATTAACCTTACTGGTTACAAAGAAAATAACCCAGTAAAAGTTGGACCATCTATTGCAGACCACGTGGCAGGTATTTACTTAACAGTAGGTTTATTGATAGCTCTTTATAATAGAGAAAAAACTGGTGAAGGACAACTTGTGGATGTATCAATGGTTGATACAATATTTAGCTTACTTGAAAACGCCCTTGTTAATTATACAGTGGCAGGAATTATACCAGAGCGTAATGGAAATATAGACCCATCAATAGCTCCATTTGACGTATATGAATGTAAAGATGGATTTGTGGCTGTTGGTGTTGGTAATGATAGATTATTTGAGAAATTCTGTAAAACTATAAATCATGAAGAATTGTTAGAAGACCCAAGATTTGCAACAAATGACTTACGTTGTAAAAACTATGTACCTGACTTACAAAATCTAATTGGAGATTGGTGCAAAGATTATACTAAAAAAGAAATGGAAGAGATTATGGATAAAGCAGGTATACCATGTGGACCTATATTAAATGTTAAGGAAGCTATTGAGCATCCTCATATTCAAGCACGTGAAATGATGGTACACTGTGAACATCCAACAGCTGGAGATCAATATTTCCAAGGCTGTGTTATGAAACTTTCTGAAACTCCAGGTAGTGTAGATACACCAGCACCTTTATTAGGTCAGCATAATGCAGAGGTATTTGGTTTAACAGAAGAAGAGGAAAAGGAATTAAGAGAACAGGGTGTAATATAACCCCTAAAAATACACCCTAGTGTTAGCCCCTTAAGATGCACCATAGTGTGAATCCCTAAATACATTATTAAAAAAGGTATGTATCGTCTAGTGACGGTACATATCTTTTTTGTTGCAAGGATTTCATTTTTGTTATGGTTTTTCAATAGGTATTATTATTTTAGTAACGTGTTCGTCAGGATTGTTTACATCAAATGGAGAAATAATAAACTCCTCAGAAATATTACCATTAATTTTGTATCCGCTTTTATTTAGATACTGTATCATTTCTATATGTTTATTTATTATGTTAGAATAATCTCCAATATGTATGGTAGTGGCAGCTGTAAATCCACCAAACTTCTTGCAATTAGGAAAATCAATAGGAGATTTTAAATACATAGCAAATTCAATATCAAGATCTTTATATAAAAATTGCTCCAAAGGATTTGAATAATAAGTAACAACTATGGAACCTTTATTTTCTAGATTTAACTTATTGGATAAATTTATTAATTCAACCCATCTTTCTAAGGAAACATCTTTGTTTGAATAATTTTTCATTTGTTTTTTTGTAAAAAGTATGTAAGATTGAGGAATCTCTTCTATGGTTATGCCTTTTGATGTAAGATCATCTTTTGAATATAGGGATAAAATATCCACACCCTTTTTCAATCTTTGTGAAAATGTATATCCCTCTGTATATTTTTGTTGCAGTTTTTTTATTTCATTAGATATTTCTATTAGTTTTGAGTCAATACTTTCTTCTAAAATATGAGCTCTGTTATCATTTATAATGTTTTGAATTTCTTTTAATCCAAATCCTAACATTCTTAATTTACGAATAATACAAATAGTAACCATTTGTTCTTTGTTGTAATACCTGTAACCACTTTTTTCATCTCTGAAATAAGGTATTACTAAATTTATGGAATCGTAGTATCGCAAAGTTTTTATAGGAACGTTGCAGATTCTTTCAACTTCACCTATGGGATATTTTTCTTGTGATTGCATAAATAACTCCTCCTAGAATCTATTAAAAAGTTTGAAAAAAATGGTAATATTATATATTAAATTATATCACAATCAGGTGATTGTTAATTGTTTATTAAGAAAATTATGAGAAATCAATTATCTTTAAAAGTATGAAATCTTTAATTAAATTTATGGACTAAAAAAGAGCTATTGTAAATGGGGGAATTTACAATAGCTCTTCTATTTTAAATGAGAAGCTCTACTTATTAAGTTTGATAATATTTCTGGATAAATCATTTATACTATCTGTCAAACTTTGCAGCTTTCCTTCAATTCTAACTAATAAATAGAGAGAAATGGCAATGGGAAAGCCCAGGTTTGCTATGATAGATTGAAAATTATCCATTAGATCACCTCGATTACTATACTTCCAAATCGTACTCAGTAGTTGTAGAGTCAACTACTTTAGCAGATATACATGCGGCTATGTCATAACCCTTTGGTTGGAAGATGTTTTTGTCTTTGATCAAATTCATAGCATCTATTATTTCCTGTTCTTCCAAGTCTTCTCTTGGGTCGTCCACAGTAATAGTAAAGCTATTACCTAAAGTATTTTTAAACGTCATTAAAAGTCTTTTTTCATCCATAATTTAACCTCCTAAATTTATAAACTATTCAGATAGTGATGAGTTGTCCACTCTATTTGTACCACATAAAGTATGTTGTTGTAAGTCTGATATAGCAATTACAACAGACATTATATTGTCGTTTGTAGCACCTGATTTTATGCTAGAATAAGTCTTAGTTTTTATTACTCTATCTCCATTTAAATCTGTACCATGATCAAATTTAACTTTGATAGATGAAAAATTGGGAGTTGAAACTACTGCCATATTATTACCTCCTTAAATTTTTTGTAAAGGAATTTCACTTTCTACTTATATAATAGTTAGTAAAATTCATATAAAGTTGAAAAATATCTTAGTAAGTTATATGTGGGAAGAAAGGGTATATTTGTTACAAGTAACCTTATATTAATGTAGTAAAATATAAGAATATGTTATAATAAAATAAGATACATAAATTATGAAATATGGAATTAAAATTATTATTTTCAGGAGGATGGTATATGAGTTTAGTTATAAGAAAAATAGAAGAAAATGACTATAAAGATGTGGAAATTTTAACAAGAGAAGCCTTTTGGAATGTTTATAAACCAGGATGTTGTGAGCATTTGGTGGTAAATAATATACATAAAGATAAAAAATCTATTGAAGATTTAGAGCTAGTTGCTTTATATGATAATAAAATTATTGGTCATATAGTTTGTACAAAGGGACAAGTTAAGGGCGTTGACAATGAAACTTTTATAACTTTTGGACCACTGAGTATTATGCCAGAGTTCCAAGGAAATGGCATAGGAAGCAAATTGATTAGCATATCTTTACAAAAAGCTACTAGACTAGGTTACTCTGCTGTTCTTATTACTGGAGATGATAATTATTATACTAGATTTGGTTTTGAGCCAGCATCAAAATATGGCATTCATATGGAAGGAATACCTGTGGAAGATGAAGCTCCATTTTTCATGGTGAAAGTTCTTAAAGAAGGTGCTTTGGATAATATAAATGGTTATTATGTTTTCGATGATTGTTACAATGTGAGTGATGATGAAGTGGATGAGTTTGATAAGGAATTTACTCCTAAGGTGAAGGAAGTTAGGGAAGGACAGTTATTCTAAGTAATATTTTTCAAAATATTATTGATTAAGTAAACTAAAATAAGCTAGTAAAAATTTTACTAGCTTATTTTAGTTTTCAAATGTTATATATTGAGAAATAAAGATGATTTTTATATCAGATAGATAAATAGGAATTTAAGAAGCTAGTTTTAAGGGAGAGTAGAAGTTATGTTGAGAAAAAGTACTTTTATGAGTGAAGAAGGATATGATATAAGAAATATACAAATTCATTTAGAGTTCAAAAGGGCAACAAAAGAACAAGTTATTGAGTTAAGTAATTTGGTTTATAATACTTTTTTCGAGAACATTGACGAAGACTTTATTATTTCATCTATAATAAATAATAAAAATTTAA